>DMJJ01000525.1 GCA_003452185.1 Verrucomicrobiales bacterium
CGTGGGCGGCTGACTGGCCCGACCTCCTTCTCCCCAAGGTGGTCGGCCGGGCGAGCGGGCCGAGGATTCTCACAACCACCTGGGTCCCGGGGGACCGGATCGCGGCCACCCGCTCCTGGGCCTCATCGGAGCGCCGGGCCGCAGCTTCCACCCTGCTCCGCTTCTTCCTGTCGGGGGTTTTCCGGTGGGGGACCATCCACGCGGATCCTCATCCCGGAAACTATCGGTTTCTGAGGGACGAGGATGGCACCGTGCAGGTCGGGGTCCTCGACTTTGGATGCGTCAAGGAGCTCCCCCCGGGGTTCATCGAGGGTTTCCGCGGCCTGCTCCGCGACTCCCTGCGCCAGGGCGCCCCCGCGGCGGGGCGGGCATGGGGATGGTTTCTCACGATGGGATTCAACCCGGTGCTCCTCGCTCCGATGCGCGATCGGCTCCCGGCCATCGCCGGGATTTTGTGCGAGCCGTTCCTCCGCCCGGGCGTGCTGATTTCCGCGACCGACTGGCGTCCGGGGGATCGCCTCGCGTCACTCCTCGGCCCCGACCGCCTGGGGTTCCGCATCGCCGCCCCCCCGGAACTGCTCTACCTGATGCGGGTGCTTCACGGGCTGCTTCGGCAGCTGGTGACGCTTGCCGTCCCGCTCGACTGGGGAGGGATCGCCTGCGCGTCGGGGCTCCATGGGGAGCCGGCCGCAGGAGACCCGTCGACTGCCGCCGCCCCGGTCCCAGCCGCCCCCCACACTCCGCAGCCCTCCATGAAATCCGACACCCTGCACATCCACGTGACCGAAAGGGGCCGCACCAAGGTGGCGTTGAGCTTTGGCGCCGGGGCCACGGACCACCTTCCCGACCTGGTTCCAGTCGAGCTTCGGGACCGGCTGCGGCTCCGGTCGATCGACCTCTCCCAGATCGCGGCCGACGCCCGTCTCCGGGACTACGAGCCCGGGGAGCTGTTTTCCCTGGAAGAGGGCCCCAAGGCGGTTCGCGTCTGGCTGGCCTGACACCTGACAAACCAAGGCAACTTGAAACGATGAAAGCACTCGTCATTGATGACTCCAAGGCGATGAGAGGATTCCTCTGCCACCTCGCCGCCCAGCTCTCCTTCACCACCCAGGAAGGGGAGGATGGCCGCGCCGGCCTCGAGGTCCTCATTAAGAACGACCCGCGCGAGCCGTTCGACCTCGTGCTCGTCGACTGGGACATGCCCCGCATGAACGGCCTGGAGTTCGTGCAGTTCGTCCGGAAGAACCGGGCCTACGACAACGTGAAGATCATGATGGTCACCACCAACAACACCGAGGAGAAGATCGCGATGGCCCTCGAGGCCGGGGCCAACGACTTCATGATGAAGCCGGTCACCCGCGAGGCCCTTGAGGAGAAGCTGATGATCCTGGGCCTTGCCCCATAGCCACACCCACCCTCCAAGCCCACTCCCATGCCCAAAATCCGAGTGCTCGTCGTCGACGATGCCGTGGTCATGCGCAAGATGATCACGGAGGTTCTGGCCCGCGACCCGCAGATCGAGGTGGCCGGGACCGCGGCCAACGGAAGCATCGCCCTTCAGAAGATCCCCCAGATAAACCCCGACCTCATCACCCTGGATGTCGAGATGCCGGAGATGGACGGGATCCAGACGCTGACCGAGATCCGGAAGAGCTACCCCACCCTCCCGGTCATCATGTTCAGCACCCTCACGGCCAAGGGGGGTGTCACGACCCTGGAAGCCCTTTCCCGCGGAGCCACGGACTACGTCACCAAGCCGGCGAACGTGGGCTCCGTGGGCGAGGGGATCCAACGCCTGGAGACCGAGCTGATCCCAAAGATCAAGGCCCATTGCCGGCATCTCCGGGCTGGCGACCCCCCCGGGGACCACACCCAGTTTGTCTCCCGGATCAAGCCGGTCGTCCTGCCCCAGAGGACAGGCATCCACCCGGTGGAGATCCTTTGCATCGGCACCTCCACCGGCGGCCCGAACGCCCTGGCGGAGGTGTTCAAGGGGTTTCCCGGCGACTTCCCCATACCGATCGTGGTCGTGCAGCACATGCCACCCATGTTCACGGCGCTCCTGGCGGAGCGCCTTGCGGCCCACTCCGGGGTCCGCTTCCAGGAAGGCCGCCACGGCCAGGTGATCGAGCCCGGGTGCGGGTACGTCGCTCCCGGCGGGAAGCACATGGAGGTGAAGCGGGATGGGCTCCGCGCGATCCTTCAGCTCCACGAGGGCCCACCCGAGAACTCCTGCAGACCGGCGGTGGATGTCCTGTTTCGAAGCGTCGCCGCGGCCTACGGGTCGCGAACCCTGGGGGTCATCCTCACGGGCATGGGACAGGACGGGCTCCGGGGATGCCAGCACCTCCGGGAGCAGCACGGACAGGTCATCGCCCAGGATGAGAAAACCAGCGTCGTGTGGGGAATGCCGGGCTGCGTGGTGCAGGCCGGCCTGGCGGATGCCGTCGTGCCGCTCGCGCGCGTGCGGGAGGAGATCGTCCGCCGAGCCCTCGGCTCCCGGGTGCCCCGCGCCGCGTAACGCCAGCCCGAACTGGGAAGAAAACGGATTTGCATGCCAGTCTCACCCGACAACTTCAAATTCATCCAGCAGTTCGCCCGGGAGGCCGCCGCCCTGGTGATCGAGCCCGGGAAGGAGTACCTGATCGAGACCCGCCTCACCGGGATGTCGAAGCAGGCGGGGTTCGCCACCCTGGATGACTTCCTCACACAGCTCCGGACCAACCGGACCGCCACCCTGTTCCATGAGCAGGTCATCGATGCGCTCACGACAAACGAAACCTCCTTCTTCCGCGACTTCCACCCGTTTGAAACCCTGCGGGAGCACATCCTCCCGCGGCTCATCGAACAACGGGCCGGCCTTCGACGGCTCGCCATCTGGTCGGCTGCCAGCTCCACGGGGCAGGAGGCCTACAGCATCGGGATCCTGATCCGGGAGCACTTTCCCCAGATCCGCGACTGGAACGTGACCATCCTTGGCACCGACCTCTCCCCCACCGTGCTGGCCCAGGCCCGCCAGGGGCAGTACTCACAGCTTGAGGTGAACCGCGGGATGCCCGCACCGCTCCTCCTCCGACACTTCACGAAGGTCGGGACCAAGTGGGAGGTCAAGGAGGACGTGAAACGGATGGTGGAGTTCCGCCAGATGAACCTCTTCAAGCCGTGGCCCATCCTCCCGATGTTCGACATCGTGTTCATCCGGAACGTGATGATCTACTTCGATGTCGAGACCAAGCGGACGATCCTGAAACGGATCCGCCAATGCCTCCAGCCGCAGGGATCCCTCTTCCTGGGGGCGGCGGAGTCGACCATGAACATCGATCCCGCCTGGACGTGCGTCAGCCTGGGAAAGTCGACCGTGTACCAGTCCACGCCAGCCCTGGCGGCCGTCGCATGAAGATCCCGCGAACCCACAGCCCCCCTGCGACCCCAACCCGGGAGACCCAGCCATGGTGGAACTCGATGACCTGATCCAGCACACCCGGGAGCTTCGACCCCTTCCGGCAACGGCCGTGCGGCTGGCCGGGATGGTCCAGTCGCCGATGCTCGACCTGACGGATGTCTCCGAGGTGGTCGCCTTCGACCAGGCCCTGACGATGAGGCTCCTCAAGGCGGCGAACTCCGCCGCCCTCGGCGGCACGGAGCGGTTCACCGTCGCGTCGGAGGCCGTCTTCCGGCTCGGTGTCGCCCGGGTTCTCTCCATCGCCGTGGCCGGGAGCGTCCGTGAACCGCTGCAGCGGGATGTGGCCGCCTACGGGCTGGCCGACGGGGAGCTTTGGAGCCACTCGGTGGCAACCGCCGCCGCGGCCGAGGTGCTTTGCGAGGCCGCCGGAGTCGACCTCCCCCCCGAGACATTCACCGCCGCGCTGCTCCACGACATCGGAAAACTGGTCATGGGCCGCCACCTGAGCGACGAGGATCTCGAGTGGATCCACCAGGCCCAGGTGACCGGCGGCCGCGGGCCCCTCGAGGCCGAGATGGAAGTCCTGGGAGTCCACCATGGGGAGCTGGGCGGCATCGTCGCCCAGCATTGGGAGATGCCGGAGCGGGTGGTCCTGGGAATCATCCATCACCACACCCCCGGCGAAGGGCGCGATGTGATCTGCCACGCAGACCGCGTCGCAGATCACATCGCGCCCTTCGC
>DMJJ01000099.1:0-3019 GCA_003452185.1 Verrucomicrobiales bacterium
TGGCCGAGCGAACTCGGCCGCGAGCTCCATCGCTGGACCGTGCGTAACGGGGCGCTCTCACGCTAGAGGAAGGCCGCTTCGCCCCCCCCCGCCCCACGGCGGCCGATCATGGCATCCACCGGACCCGGATCGGAGCAAAGGTGCTGCCACGGGCGTCCCGGACCTCCACCCGATAACTCCCGGCCTGCCCGGGTTGGAGCGCCGGGATCCGGAGCGTGGAGGCCGTGGCTCCGGGGATCAGTCCCTCGGGCCCGTACCACCGATACCCCAGGGTCCCCTGCCCCGCCGCCGCGACGGAAAGCACCACCTCTTCGCCCAGACGGTATTCCCTCTCCATGGGGAGTGAGAGCAGCACGGGGCCCCCGGCACGGGTGTCGGGCGGCATCGGAGTGACCACCTGATAGAAGCGGCTCCCAACGGCTGGATACGGATCGATGACCTCAACCACCCGGTCAACCGCCCCGGCCGTGACGTTCGTCAGGGTGTAGTAGGCGGGGGAGGCGGGATCGAGCCTGAAGATCAGTCCATACGAGTGATTGGAAACCGCGGTGAAACGCAGCAGGGCCTTCCAGTCGGCCGTCACCCCAGCGTCGAGACGCAGGCGGCTCGCAACCTGGGTCGGGTCGGTCCCGGCAAGCCACTCGGCCCGGGCGGTCATCCCATCATGGTCCAGGTCGGTGTCGCCGTCGCCGGGGTGGTTGGGATCAAGCCCGTACTGTTGCTCCCAGGTGTCAGGCAGGCCGTCGCCGTCGGCGTCGCTCAGAACGGTGAGAATCGCATCCTGGCTCGCGCTGCTCGCGCCGATTGAGTTGGTCACGATCACTGAGTAGCGGCCGGCGTGGAACGCCTGCACGTTCGTCAGCACAAGCGTCGACTGGCTCGCGTCGTTGGTGAGGGTCAGGATGACGGCCGTGTTCTTGCGCCACCGGTAGACCAGCGGGAGGGGCTGGCCCAGGGCGCCGACGCTGAAGCTCACGGTGTCGCCGGCCACCGCCACGACGCTCTGGGGTGGGGAGAGAATCGAGGGCCGGATGGCCACGGTGACCGGGATCTCGGAGCTGGAAACAGACCGGCCCTCTGCATCGATGGCCACAACCCGAAAGACCCCGGTGTCGGGATACTGCACGGACCGCAGCAGCAGGGAGGGCTCCACGGCTCCGGGAACCGCCACCCCATCCCGGTACCATTGATAGCGCAAGGGAGGGGTTCCGAACACGAAGGCATTGAGCGTCACGTTCGAGCCAGGTCCGACCGACGTGGGCCTCGGGGGCTGCAGAAACCGCATCGGCGAATCGACCCCGACACGCGCGGCGGCGCTCACCCGGGAGCCGGAGGGGTTGAATACCTCAACATCGTACGCCCCGGCCTGGAACGCCTGCAGGTTCGTGAGGAGAAGGGAGCTGTTCGTCGCCCCGGGAAGGATCGAGCCGTCGAGACGCCACTGGAATCGGGTCGGCGGAGCGCCGGCGGTTTCGACCGACAGGGTGATGGTGGAGGCGAGCGGCCACGTTCCCCCTTCCGGCGAACGGAGGATCACGGGAGGCGGGGCGGTCGGGAGCGGCGCGCCGGGACTCGGGGTGGCGGCGACCCAATTGGCGGGGTCGTTTCCGTACCCGGACTCCGAGACCCGCTGCAGCGAGGCCCCGGCCCCGTCTGCGGCCACCCCCCAGGGGGCGGCAGCCCCATAGTCCACCCGGTCCACCACGATATAGAGCGGGCCGTTGGTCCCGATCTCGCCCGGCTTCCGGATCGACACGCGGTCACCCGGGTTCCCGAGCTTCCCGGAATAGGGACCGAAGAGCGGCACTCCGCCTCCCACGCCCAATGCCGAGCGGAAGGCGCCGGCCGCGGCGGGGTCTGCCGAGGGATCGAAGCTCACAAGCAGGGCCCTCGCCCCCGCTGCCAGGGAGACCCCAGGCGGGAAGGCGTAGCTGATGCCCCCGCTCACGATCCAAGGGTTGGGGGGAATCGCAGAGTCCTGGAGCGGCAACGGCCCGGAGGTGATGTTCACCAACTCAACGAACTCATCCCGGGTGTTGTCCAGGCCGCCAGGGAGGTCGGGGGGATGGTAATGCACCTCGGAGATCACCAACGGCCCGACCCGGGCCATCGAGTTTGGCAGGCCGAAGGTGTTGCTCTCCTCGGGAAGGAAAACCTCGGTCCCTGCGCCCGTCACGTACCGGGCGAACGCGACGCCAACCTCCGAGGGACCGAAGTCGAACCCATGCGCCCACGGGAGCACGAGCCCGTCCGGGGTGGCTGCGATGAGCCAGACCCCCTCGCCTGCCGAGCTGAAGGCGAACCGGGTTGGCCCGGTGTTGAACTGGCCTTCGTCCAGCAGCAGCCGACCGCCCGGGGGGATGACCACTCCATCAGGGATGCGGTACTTCTTCGGGAACTGGAGGTCATCGGTCAAGAACCAGCCGCTGACATCCGCCGGGGTCCCGGGGGGCGCCTCCAGCTCGACCCGGTCGACAGCCCCGGCGCCGGAGTTCGCCAGCAACTCGCTCACGACGACATGTGGGGTTGGCGGGAGCAAGGGATCGGGAACCCCGCCCGGGCGATGCCCCTCATAGGCGGTCGGAACCCACCAGGCCGCATCCCCGGGGGAGACTCCGGCCCCCCGCGGCGACGCGGCACGGAGCGCCAGGCCGGCTCCATCGGTGACGCGATACCAGTCGTCGCGATAGGCGAACTGGAACACCACCTCGCCGGAGCCGTCCTCCAGGCGAAGGGTCTCGCCGTTGTCGTCCAGGGTTCCGGAGTACTCCCCTGCAACACGGTCAGAGGCCCCGTAGCGGCTGGCAAACGCGGCGCGGTTCCTGACCAGAAGCACCGTGTTGGCCGGAGGAGTCCCGGCGGCTCCGGGGAGCCGGGTGATCGTCGACGCCGGGGTGAACTCAAACCCGATTCCCTGGGTGAAGCGAAGCCCCGGAAGGTCGAGGGGATCGGTCCCCAGATACCGCAGCTCGAGATACTCGAAATCATCCCGCGTGTAGGCCCCTCCCGCCGGCGGCGC
>DMJJ01000099.1:3369-7339 GCA_003452185.1 Verrucomicrobiales bacterium
GCCGGCGTGACAACGCTCGCGACCGGACGTCCATGCTCATCGGCCAGCAGGAGAGCCTCCCCGCGGGCGGAGATCTGGCCGGAGTAGTTCCCCTGGACGAAGAGCCCCTGCCCCCCCCGGGGGCCGGAGGCCCGGGCACGAAACGCCCGGACGTCGGGTGAGAGGTAGAGCGAGGACCGGGCCCCCAGAACGGTGCCGGCACGCAGGGTCAGCCGAATGCCGCCCGAGAGGGTCCAGCCCGAGACATCGACGGCATAATCGTTGGCATTCACCACCTCGACAAACTCCTCGGCCTGGTTTCCCGAGGGGGGATTGAACTCCACCGCCCCGAAGGTGACGCCCGAGGAGGAGGGCTGACCAAAGGGGACAAGCGCCTCGGCTGGGGAGCCCGGCCCGGTCATGTTGTACTTCCGATACAAGTCGTCCCTCCGGATCTGGATCGCGGCAGCCAGGTCGGTGAGCGTGACCCCGGGGACGAGCTTCGTGATGGACTGCACCAGGACGGCGGCCCGCTGCTCCAGCAAGCCCGAAGCCGACGAGGTTCCGGGCGGCTGCAGCTCCGCGTCCATCAGGGTGCGAAGGCGGCGGAGATACATCTCCCGGGGCCGGGGATCATTGAAGATCACCGTCCAGAGGACATTCCATTGGTTGGCGTTGTCCTTCGCGTGGCTCTGGTCCCCAAAGAAGGGATGATGCAGGTAGGTGCCTCCGTCCCCTTCGATCCCGAAGGTCCAATCCTTGTCCCAGGGAAACACCGACCATTCTCCATTTCCCTCGGTGTCCCGATAGAAATAGAAATTCTTCCTCACATCATCCGCGTCCAGGATCAGGCTCCGGACGGCGAGGTAGTTGATGAGCTCGGGGAGGTTCACGTTGTCGAAGAGAAACCGGGCCCGCTGCTCCGGCGTGAGGGTCAGCCGAACCCCGTCCACGAGCGCCTGAAGGTCGGTGTTCGGCTCGGTGCGGCGGGATTTCTTCTCGACCCCATCCACGGAGTCGCTGAACACGGGATCCAGGGAGGAACGCTGGACAAACTTGTACAGCGCGCCGGTCGCAGGGATGGCATTGCGATCCAGGAACCGTGAATCGACCTGTTCGATGAAGAGGCCGACGCGATCAAACAGGCCGTTGACCCGCATCTGCATGTGGCGGACTAGGGGAGCCGGGTTCCCCGCACGGCGGAACAGCTCGAAGGCCAGCGCGGGCCGCACGTACGTGGGGTCGGACCCGTTGGTGTTCAAGTTCGCCTCGCGGATTCCATCGTACCCGTCGTCGAGCGCGAACTCGTCCCCCTTGTTGAAGTCCACCTTCTGGGACCCGATCACGGTGCCTGAGCCTCGATCGCGGAAAAACACATTGTCGTAAAAACGCCCGCCGTAATAGAGGGAGCCGCGGACGCCGGAGCGGGTATGCCCCGCGGCGGGAGATGCGGCGAACCACTCCAGCACGGGGATGGCGCTCGTGACCGCAGGGTTGAACACCACCGTGCCGAGGTACTCGGGCGAGCCGGTCGGGTCGTCGAACAGGGGCCATCGCGAGCTCCGGCCCCCGGTGTCGGTGGCCCAGACCTGCCAGCGCACCATCTGCCCCGCCTTGCTTGCAACAGCCGGAATCGAGGCCCCGTAGACCCCGTCCCCCGCCACGCCGTCGCCATGCAGGCCGTCATCGAACATCGGAACGGTGTTTGTCCCCTGATACATCACCCGGTACCGGAGGGTGACGGCGGCAAGCGGGGCTGCCGTGGGGGAGACCCGGGCCGTGACCAGGAGATCCTGATCGGCACGGGGCTGGGCCGGTGAGTGGGCGACATCCCGGAGGATGGGGCCGAGGTCCGCCTGTCCGATGCCGTTGGCCGCCCCCGGGGTGGGGGTTACAAAGTAGCGCGGCGCCTGTGAGATCCCGTGCAAGTCCGTCGACTCCAACTCGGCGGCCAGGAGGAAGTCCGCGTTATCCGCACTCCAGTTCAGCCCCTGGATGGCGAGGACGTTCGTCCCCTCGAGCAGGAGATCCCTCGATCCGTTGAGGTCGAACTCCTCAAGCGCCCGAGCGAGCCCGTCGGGCCGACGGCTGGTGGACGTCGAATCCCAGGCGAGCGCGGCCGGGGCGGCAGCCGACGCCACCTCCACCCCGTTGAGAAAGGCCACGAATCCATCGTCGTATCGCACCCGGAGCTTCAGTTTGTCGATCCCGAGAACGTTCGTGGCCGAGAAGGAGAACCGGAACAGGGCCGAGCTGGCCACCCCGTGCATCAAGGGCCCCAGGTCCGTGGTGATCAGCGGGGTGTAGGAGGTGAGGGTCAGCGCGGGGTTCTGGGCGGTCTTGTAATGGAGGAGGATCTCGTTGGTCGAGAGCGCCCGGTCGTAGAACGCGACCTCGTCGATGATCCCGTTGAACGAAAAGACCGGTGATCCGGGATCCCCCGTGTGGCTGCTCCCGACAACCAGGTCGACCCCGGACTCGAGGGGAGCCGCGTCGAGGGTGGCAATCACCCGCGCCCCGTTGAGGTAGGCAAACAGCCCGTTGGTGGCGTCGCGGAGCACCACCATGTGGTACCAGATGTTGGTGCCGATCGTTCCCCCGCTGAGCAGGGTGCTCTTGTTGTGAAGGAGTGTGAGTTTACGCGGCGACTGGGAAGAGACCTGGACGCCGAACTCCCCGCCCGGCCCCCTGCAGCTGAAGAGGTCCCCCCGAACCGTCGGGTTGGTGGTGGAGAACCAGAGCTCCAGCGTGAAGGGACCCGCCCCGACGTTGAAGCCGGGTTGCGCAGGGATCCTCAGGTTGCCTGAGCTCCCGGGCACGAAGCCACCGTTCGCCGCCTCAAAGCCGGGAAACCCGGGAGGCCGCGGGCCGGCATCGGCGGCCTGGGCGGTGCCGGAGAAGGAGGCATCCGCGTCGGTGCCCAGCAAGCCCAGGTTGACGCCGGGGCTCCCGGGGGGATCGGAGAAACGATAATAGGCCAGGGGTCCGCTCCCGAGCAGAGCGCCCGGCTCGAAATCCTCAAGCGGATCCAGCACTCCGGTGTCGTACCCGAAGGCCCCGGCACCCGAGGCCCAGCTGGAATCGTCGAAGCCCGGATCCGCCCACCCGGAGGGGAGCCCGCCAGCTCCGGGGACAAGGTACCGGGCGACGGAGTTGGTGGAAACCAGCTGCAGGATCGTCTGGTCGAGGCCAAATCCGTAGGAGATGTCCGGAAACTGCTGCGGGTAGGTCGGGGAAAATGCCGTATCCAGCGTCACCCCGTCCGGCTCCACCAACCCGAGGAACTCGCCAGGGGCATTGCTATCGAGCTTGAAATTGGTGTGCAACGGCGCCCCGGGGGCGACCCGGTTGGCCCCCGAGGCGAAGACCACCAGAAACCCGTTGGGAGGAAGATTCGTCGAGGGGAAGGTCCACTTCGTCAACTGCGAGGCCGTGTCGGTCAGGTGCCAGCCCGCCAGATCCACACTCACGGGGCCGACGTTCTGGATTTCGATCCAGTCGTTCACCGCTCCAGTCTCATCCCGGAGGCCGGCGACGCTGCTGGCGACAAACTCGGAGATGATCAGCGGGCCGGCCCAAATGGAAGCCGGCGAAACAACCCAGAGCAATGAGGCGGAGAGCCAGAGGAGACATCTTTGGCACATAACGGATCGGGTGGATGAAGCCGAAAAAACCGTAACAGCTTTGATCCCAGAAGCAAGTGCACGGATCGCCCACTCCCCAGGGCGGAGGGCCCCGTCGATCCTCGGGTCCTGGGTCGGTCGCCCCCGCCCCGCGGCGTCGCCGCGGAACGGGTCCCTGCCACGGCCTGCTCGCCCCGCGTCCCCCCCCCCCAGCTTCAGGGATTCCCTTGCCCAGGCGGAACCGGTATAACCCCCCCCGGCCATGCAACATCTCATCGACGGAGTCCACCGGTTTCATAGCGGCGAGTTCGGCCGACACCGAGAGCTGTTCCAGCGACTGGCCCGCGAGGGCCAGAACCCGCACACCC
>DMJJ01000267.1 GCA_003452185.1 Verrucomicrobiales bacterium
CACCACGAGCCCCACCTACCCGCCGCTGATCCAACCGTCCCCCACCAGGCTGACCGTCAACCCCGTGAAGTTGCCAAACTCACCCAGGTTCACCGGCGACTCGATCGGCGGGCCGATCGGCTTCCCCCGCCAGAGAATCCGGGGAATCGGCTCGGTGAAGAGCTGGAGATGCTGCAACCCGAGGGAGTAGGCCCCGGTGCGCTCCGGCACGACGGCGACCACATACGAAAGGTAGTCGAAGTTGGCGTAGTCCTGGGTATCGAGTTGCTTCTTGAGCTTCTCCTCGCGTGTCATCCCAGCGTCGTAGCGCACCACCTGGACCGGCTCGCCGCTCAGGATCGCCTTCAAGACATCACGGTTGTGTCCGAGCAGGTTGAACACCACCAGCACGGGCATCGCCACCAGGATCGACCAGACCGGAATCCACCGGCGGCGGTGATACCAGCAGTAGCTCAGGGTCACCATCAACAGGAAGAGGAGAATGGTCCACCGCGACCAGCCAAACCAGGTGCGGTAGCCCACGTACGCGAGCGAGGGGAGCAGGTTCATCCAGTGGAACCGGGTCATCACCATCCCGGCGCAGAGCAGCGGCAGAATGAAATGTTGCGCCTCATAGATGTATCCGGTCGAGGTGGTGAGGATATAGACCCCGTTGATTCGCTCCCCATCCTGGCCATTGCGGGTGGCGTAGATCGAGTACCCGATCAACGGTAACAGGAGGAGCACGGTCACCACGAAGGCGGACCGTTCCTCCCTGGAGAACCGGGGCAGGGCCGCCGGTAGGAGTTCCTCCCGGGTCCATCCAGCCCCGAGGCAGGCCACGAAGAACGTCACGAGCCCCACGGAGGAGACCGCCAGGGTTCGGACAAAAACCAGATCGGTCGGCTCGAAGCGCATGTAGTGCCAGTTGGTATCGAAACCGAACTCATGGACCAGAAGGGGTCTGAGCACGAACACCAGCCCGTGGAAGCCGAAGTACACGGTCAACGGGTGAAAAATCGTCGCCTGACGGCACGCCAGGAAGACGCCGATGAGAATCAGCCAGAGCAGGACTTGCGCGGTGAGGGCGAGCTCGATCATCTCGGTATCGGGTGGATGGGAGGCCTCATGGCAGGCATCGCTCCTGACGGGTCAAGATCCTCCCCTCCGGCAGGGCCTGACCCTGCGGGCTGCAGGCTGCGCGGGCCGCTGGCGACACCTCCCCTGGCGGCTCGATGCGGCGTCGCACCGCGCCCCACTGGCAGAGGAGCAGCACGGCTGCCGCCAGGGCATGAGCCCATGCGACCCCCACCGCGCCCTGTGAGGGAACCAGGACAAATGCCGCACTGAGCAGGATCATCACCCAACAGCTGTTGAAAAGAAGGTCGAGCCAGGGCCGTCCGCAGGCCTGCATCGCACGCGCCAGAAGGCTGTTGGCGCACTGCAGGATCGAGCCAAGCAGGGTGATCACGAACACCGCCCAACCCTGGCGGAACCCCGGCCCGTAGCAGTCGAGGATCCAGGGGGCCAGCCCTGCAAGAGGGAGGGCCAGCAGGAGCGCCAACCCTGTGTTGAAGCGCAGCTGGGAACGAAGCAGCCGGTGGAACTCCTGGGTCTCGCCGCCTCGGTGCAGACTTGCGAACATCGGCATCAGGACCCCCATCGCGGTCATGGGGAGAAAGACCAGGAGGTTCTTCCATTGCCCGGATGCGCTCAGCAACGCCATCTCCTGGAAACCTGACGGCTGGTGCACCAGCAGGGCGGTGCACGCCCATCCCGCGGGAGCGGCCAGGCCGGTGGAAAGGAAGGCCGGAAGGCTGAACCTCCAGAGGATCCCTGCCTCCCCGGGCTCCGGGCGGAAGCGGAACTGGATTCCACGGGACCCAGCCTCGGCCCGCAGGGCACGGTGCCCGATCAGGCAGCAGCCCAGGGCCTGGAGGGTGGCTCCCATCATCGCCCCTCGCCCCCCCCCCAGCAACGCACCCACCACCAGCAGCGGCGCGCCCCACACCGCCCCCTGCCAGTTGGTACGCGCCAGGGACCCGAAGGCCTCCAATCCCCCAAGCCCGCCGGCGTAGACCCCCTGCACGGCGGTGAACAGCACCAGACCCGAACTCCAGCACAACGCTCCGGAAAGCTCGGGACTGCCAAGGGCGCTCGAGGCGAACCAGGGAGCGAACCCTGCGAGGACCAGGGTTCCCAGGGTCCCCAGGGCAACGGCCGTCAGGAGCAACAGACCGATCACCCGCCCGCAGCGCGCCGGGTCTGAATGCCGAAGCTCGGCCACGAATTTCGTGGCCGTGATCCCGAGCCCGAATCCAGCCAGCGTGCCGAACAGGCCCGCCGTCCCCTGAACCGTCGTGTAGGCTCCGAAATCGGAGAGCCCCAGTATTCGGGCCACCCCGATCGCGACGGCCAGTCCCGTGCTGCGGGAGAGGATCGCCCCAAGGAGGGACCAGAGCACCCCGTTGGCGAGACGCGACGAGAGTACGGAGCCGCCCGCCCGGGCGATGGACGCCTCGGCGAGCTGCCGGGCCCGGGCCGGGACCCAGGCTAGAACCCATCGAAAGGCCGTTTCGTTCGTCATGGCATCAAGGCGCCGTCGCGCGGGGGTCAATAGGCGGTCTTCGGCGGACGCACACAATGGATGAGGGTTCGTATCACGATCGCCAGATCGAGGCTGAAGGACCAGTTCTCGAGATAGTGAATGTCCGCCTCCACCCGCTTCTGGATGTCGGCCGGCGTACGGACCTCCCCGCGATAGCCCGAGACCTGGGCCCATCCGGTGATTCCCGGACGGATGAACCGGCGGATCACGTAGCGGCTGAGCTCACGCGACCAAAGCTCCTCGTGGTCCTTCAGGTGCGGTCTGGGACCGACCACGCTCATGTCCCCCATCAGGACGTTGAGGAACTGGGGAAGCTCGTCGATGCTCAGCTTCCTGAGGACCCGCCCGGCGGGAAACGTGCGAGGATCCTCCTTCGAGGCCTGGCGGGCCTCGGCCGGGTTCCCGGTGTGCATGGTCCGGTACTTAAAGATCATGAAGGGACGCCCCATCATCCCCGTGCGGGCCTGGCGAAAAAAGATCGGCCCCGGCGACTGCCACCGGTGGAGCGCCCAGACCAGCACCGTGGTGAAGGGAAGGACCAGGAGGACGACCGGGATCGCGACCGCGTAGTCGAGCAACCGCTTAAGAAACCGGTTGAGGGGGCTTTCCAGCGGCTCGTCCCGAACCCCGATGAACCGGACCCCGTCGTCCTCGAACGTCGTGGTGGTGTGGCTGAAGTAGCTGTCCAGATCGTGGATCGCAAGCAGGCGCACCGAGGCCCCCTCGCACAACTGGGCGAGCTGACGAAGCCGATCCCGCCCGAGCGAGAGATCCATCACGATCAGCTGCGTGATGCCGGCACGGCGGAGGATGTCGCCGATGGCATCAAGCCCCCCCAGGACCGGAAACCCATCCCCCGCCGGCATCGCGCCGGACAACGCTTCCTGAGGACAAACGATTCCCACGGTGTGGAGCCCGATCAGGCTTTTTCGGTCGAGCCAGGGCTTGATCCGGACGGCCTGCTCCACCGTGCCGGCCAGGGCCACGCGCTCCTGCCGTTCCCCCGAGAAGGACCAGATCGCCAGCCATCGCGGAACCAGGTAGTTCGAGAACAGGATCACCAGGCTGAGCAACGGGAGGTAGCTCACATAAAACGAGGGGGTGAGGGTTCCCTCGCGAAGCGCCAGCCCGACCACCGCCATCGCCAGGAGCCCCCCCGCGATCTCGCGCCCGCTCCGCCGCAACGCCTCCACGAATCCACGGTGCGGCCCCCGGGCCTGGATCCGCCCCCCGCCCGCCCCAAAGAGCACCCCCACAAGGAGGAACTCGTTCAACAGGAGCGATCGCTGCAGCGCGTCCCGATCCTCCCACACGGGGGACTCCCAGACGAGGACCCATCCCCAGAAGCTGAGCGTGACCAGCAGGAGGAG
>DMJJ01000160.1 GCA_003452185.1 Verrucomicrobiales bacterium
CCCCCCGGCGGCATTTTCCGCCTCCCCGGCGGATGCGCCAGCTTGACACCCCCCCTTTCACTGATACCCTCCCGCGTTCGCCCTCGCAGGGGTCTTTGCTCTGCGATGGATGTGGCAGGATTGAACCGGCGCACGGCGCCGTCAGCAGAGACAGAATCGAGAGAGACATGAAACGCACGTATCAACCGTCGAAGGGTCGCCGCAAACGGCAGTATGGTTTCCGAGCGAGGAGCGCCTCCAAGGGCGGACGCACTGTCATTGCCCGGCGCCGTCGCAAGGGTCGCAAGAAGTTGAGCCCCGTTTGATCCTGTCCGAGCGGAGCCCATGCCGGCAGAGCCAAAAGGTTCCCTGGGCCTGCCGGCGTCGCGCCGCATCAAGCAATCGCGGGAGTTCGCCAGGATCAAGTCAGGCGGTCGCCGCCTCACTCTCGGATGCCTGATCCTGAACTGGTCGCTGGGGCCGGAGCCCCGGCCGCCGCGCCTGGGCGTGATCGTGAGCCGGAAAGTTGGATGCGCTGTGGTGCGCAACCGGGCGAAGCGCCTCCTGAGGGAGTCTTTCCGGCTGAACCAGGCCCGGCTTCCCGCGTCGCTCAGGCTGGTGCTGGTGGCGCGGGCTTCAATCGCATCCAAGGACTTTGTCCAGGTGGAGCGCGATTTCATGACCGCGCTGCGTCAGGCCCGGCTCCTCACGGAGCCAACCCAAGCATGAACCCCGCCCAACAGGCCCTCTCGGTTGGACTCCGGCTTTACAAAGCCGCGGTCTCCCCGCTGCTGGTCGCCCTGTTCGGCCCCGGCGGCTGGGGTTGCCGCTATCTTCCGACCTGCTCGGAGTACGCCCTGCAGGCAGTGGCCGAGCATGGGGCCATGCGGGGAACCTGGCTCTCGATCCGCCGCCTCGGCCGATGTCACCCCTGGGGGGGGTGCGGATGCGACCCCGTGCCGACTCCCTCCCACCCTCGCCCGGCCCACGGCCTGATCACCCCTCCCCAGCCCCAAGCCTTTTCCTCCTTCCGCTAATGGACCGCAAAGCCATCTCCGTCATCGCCGCCTCGATCGTGTTGCTCTTCTTCTGGCCGATCCTGGTCGAGAAGATCTACCCCCCGAAGCCCGCGCCTCCGAAGTCCGCGGCGGCAGCGACAAGCCCGGCGACCACCACCCTTTCCCCTGCCGGCGCAACCTCGGCCCTCCCGGCCATGGCCCAGGCAGCCCTCACAAACCTGGCCACGGCCACGATCGTCAAGCCCGGCACCCCCGAGCAGACCCTGGTTGTGAGCAACGAGGTGGCCCGCTACACCTTCACAACGCACGGCGGCGGGCTGCGGACGGTGGAGCTTCTGAAGTATCCCGAGAGCGTCGCCTGCAACCTCCAGAAAGGAACCGGCAGCGGCCGGGTGGCCACCCTCAACCACAAGGCCCCGGTGGCCGCAATGACCCTCGCCGGGGAGCCGCTCCTCCAGGGGGATGGGGTCTTCACCCTGACCCGCACGGCCACGGGGGTCCGGGCCGAGAAGCGCCTGCCGGGCGACCTCGTCGTGGTGAAGGATTTCCAGATCAGCACCAACTACATGGTCGATTGCACCCTGCGGCTTGAGAACCGGTCGGCAATCCCAATGCCCCTCGGAGCCCATGAAGTCATCGTGGGAACCGCCACGCCGATGGATCCCCTCGATGACGGGTCCAAGGTTGGCTTCTATTGGGGGAAGGACCGCGAGGTTAAACATATCACCCTCACCTGGTTCAAGAACGCGACCCTGGGGTGCATCCCTTCCACCCCGCGCACCGTGTACCAGGAAGGGACGAGCAACGTGACCTGGGCGGCCGTTCACAACCAGTTCTTCGCGATGGCCACCCTGCCCAAGGAGCCGGCCTCCAGCGTGGTGAGCCGCGAGCTCCCCCTCCCCTCCCCCACCGGGGAGGAGCTGGCCGCCAACCCCCGCGCCACCCTCAAGCCGATCGGATACCAAACCTCCATGGTTTATCCCTCGGTCACCATCCCCTCGAACCAGGCGTTCGAGCGCCATTTCTCGATCTACGCCGGCCCGAAGGAATACTCCCAGCTGGCGAAGCTCGGGGCCCAGTTCAACTTCGAGCTCGACCAGATCATGGGCTTCGACCAGGTGCTGTTCGGGTCCTTCTCGGGCTTTTTCGCCAAGATGCTCCTCCTGGCGATGAACGGCCTCCATGCCCTGGGGATCACCTACGGCCTGACCATCGTGGTGATCACGGTCCTGATCAAGGGGCTGTTCTGGCCGTTGACGCAGGCCAGCACCCGGTCGATGAAGCGGATGCAGCTCCTCCAGCCCCAGATGAAGGCCATGCAGGAGAAGTACAAGGATGATCCCGCCAAGCTGAACAAGAAGATGATGGAGTTCTGGAAGGAGAACAAGGTGAACCCCTTCGGCGGCTGCCTGCCGGTGCTGCTCCAGATGCCGGTGTTCATCGGGTTTTTCGCGATGATCCAGACCGCGATCGAACTTCGCGGCGCCAGCTTCCTCTGGGCCTGCGACCTCACCAAGCCCGACACCCTGTTCCTGATTCCCTACCTCCAGTTCCCGTTCAATCCGATGCCCCTCCTCATGGGAGTCACCATGCTCTGGCAGGCCCGCCTTCAGCCCGCGGCCCCGGGCGTCGACCCGATGCAGGCGAACATGATGAAATACATGCCCCTCATGTTCCTGGTCATGCTCTACAACTTCTCCTCCGGCTTGACCCTTTACTGGACCGTCCAGAATCTGCTAAGCATTCTCCAGATGAAGCTCACGCGAGCCCAGGACCAAAAGTCCAACGGCAAGCCCGCAGGCCCTTCGACCCCGGCAACCACGGGGCATGACCGAAGGAAGCCCTGAGGCCGGATTTCACCTGCGACCCGCGCCCACAACCCCCAAGCCCCCCGAGCATGTCGACGACCCCGAAAGAAGCGTTGGAAACGATCCTCACCCAGATGGGGTTTGAGGCCACCGTGGAAGAGCACCAGCTGGAGGAAGGCCTCATGCTCGACATCAAGACGGACGACCCCGGGCGCCTCATCGGCCGCCAAGGTCAGACCCTCTCCGACCTTCAATACCTCCTGAACCGCCTCCTCTTTCAAGGGGACGACAGCACCCCGAAGGTCACCGTCGATATCGGCGGCTACCGCACCCAGGCCCGCGAGGCCCTGGTGAAGAAGGCCAAGGAGTCGGCCGAGAAGGTCCGTCGCTACGGCGACGTGATTGAGCTGGAGCCGATGAACTCGTACGACCGCCGGATCGTCCACAGCACCCTGAAGGATGATCCCGATGTCGAGACCCATAGCGTTGAGGTGGAGGGGACGTCCAAGAAGGCGATCCTTCTCCGGCCGAAGCGCTGAACGGGGGGGAACCCCCTGCCCGCCTTCCCCCCGAGGGGACGGCGCTCCAACGGGTCGGTTCACACCTCGGTGCCTCGCAGCCCCGGTCCCGTTCGCATCCCTACCCCACGCTGCCACTACTCCCCCGTGCCCTGGGGTGAGCCTCATCGTATGCCTTCTTGAGCCGGTCGGTGCTGACGTGTGTGTACACCTGAGTGGTCACGAGATGCGCATGCCCCAGCAACTCCTGCACGCTCCTCAGGTCCGCCCCCTGGTCGAGGAGATGGGTGGCGTAGCTATGGCGCAGCTTGTGGGGGGTGAGCCCGGGATCGAGCCCCGTCGACGCCAGGTACCGTTTGAGCCGGAGCTGGATCACCCGGGGGGCGATGGGATTCTTCCTCAGTGGGTGGCCCAGAAACACGGGGGTGGCGCCGGCCGAGGTCTCGGGGAGCAACCCGCGGTACGCCTCGATGGCCCTCAGAGCCTCCGCCCCAATCGGAACCAACCGCTCCTTGCGGCCTTTGCCCCGCACCCGAACCATCTGTTCCTGCCAATCGATGTCCCCCATCTGCATTCCGGCCAGCTCACTGACCCGGAGCCCGCAGGAGTAAATGGTCTCAAGGATCGCGGTATCCCTCAGGTAGTCGCTCTCCCGGCTCCGGCCGTCCCCCTTGTCGACAACGGCCGCCCAGGCCCGCGCCGGGGCGTGGAGCAGGTTGAGCATCTGGTCGACGGTGAGAAACCGGGGAAGCTTCCGCCGGGGTTTGGGGAGGGAGATCTGGCGGATGGGGGAGCCGGCGACGCTCCCGCGCCGGACCAGGAACCGGTAGAGGGATCGAAGGGCGCTGAATCGAAGCTGGATGGCGGGCTGGCTGAGATGTCGGCGGCCGAGCGACCGGAGATACGCCCTGAAATCATCCCGGTTGAGCCCGGCCCAATCGGGCGGGGTGCCACGCACCTCCCGGTGCCAGAGGGTGAACTCGGCCACCGCCTGGCGATAATTCCGCTGGGTGTAGGGGGAGGCGCCACGATCCCCCGCAAGGTGCCTCATGAATCCCTCGGAGAGGGAGTCCAGGGCGACCGCGGTGCTCGAGGCGCTGGGAGCCTCCGGGGTCGCGGTCGCGGGGGGAACAGCCGGCCCCTCCGCCCTGCCGTGCCGGGAGTCGTTGCGGGCCGCCACAGATCACTCCTGCCGCTCGGGAAACTCAAACCCCACCTTGGTCTTCCCCTGGAGGACGAGGAAGGCGGAGAAGTTCCGACCGGTCTTGCCCGAGACAAACTTGTCGAGAAGGTCTGAGCGGCCGTCGGTCAGGATCTTCACCGCCTGCTCAGCGCTGACGGGCTGCTGGAGGATGGTCTTCCCGATCTTGAACTTGCACGGCTTGGTGTCGGCCTGGCTCTTCTCGCAGAGGTAGTCGGTCGGCCCATCGAACACCTTGCCGCCACAGGCAGGGCATTTGCCGATCGGGGTGAGGCCGGTGAGGTCGATCTTGGGGGCCGGAGCCTTGGGGGCCGACGACTTGCCGCCCCCCTTGCCCGCGCGCGGCTCCCGGGGCGGGAACTCGAAGCTGATCTTCTTCTCCTTCCCAACAACCAGGAACGCCTTGAAGGGTCGGTTGTTCTTCTTGGAGATGAAGGCGATGAGCAGGTCGGTTTTGCCCGTCGCCAGCAGCTTTGTCATCTGGGCGCGGTCGATCGGCTGCTGGAGGATGATGAGGGCGGAGCGGAAATCGCACGTCTTGTCAGGACCGACCGATTTCTCGCAAACGTAGTTCATCCCATGCTCGAAGACCCGGGCGCCGCACTTGGGGCAGGCGCCGAGCGACTCCTTGCCGGTGAAGTCCACCGGGGCCACCCCTCCCTCGGCATCCGCCTTTTCCTGGCCAAAATCGAACTCCGGCTTGAGCTCGGGCGTGAGCCGGATCATCCCGGCGAATGGGCGGCCGAGCTTGCTGCGGAACCCCTGAAGCGGCCCGACGACGCGCTGCGTGAGGAGCTCCTCAATCTCGGCGATCTCAAACTGCCGGCCGGACACCGTCTTCCACAGGGAGAACTCGCATCCCTGCCCCGTGCACTGGAACTTTTTGTAGTTCTCCTTCACCACGCCGCCACACTTCGGGCAGGGGGACTTGAGGGTCGCGAAATCGCCCGGGACGGTGTCGCTTTCGTATTTCTTCGCCTTGAAGACGATGTAGCGCGTCATCTCCGCGATGCGCTCCATGAACTCGGCCCGTTTCAGGTGCCCACGCTGGATCTCCCGGAGCTGGTGCTCCCAGTCCCCCGTGAGCTCGGGTGAGCAGAGCTCATCCACCTTGAGCCCCCGCAGGAGGGTGATCAGGCTGAACGCCTTGGGGGTCGGAACCAGCTCCCGGGCATTGCGATGCAGATACTGCTCGTTGATGAGACCCTCGATCACCGCAGCCCGTGTCGCCGGAGTCCCGAGCCCCTTCTCTGCCATCGCCTCCCGCAACTCCTCGTCCTCGACGAGCTTCCCGGCGTTTTCCATCGCAGAGAGCAGAGTTGCCTCGGAAAACCGGGCCGGAGGCTTGGTCTGGTGGGCCAGCAGGTCGATCTTGCGGGTATCCGCCTGCTCGCCGGCGGCTACCGGCGTCAGGGTCGGGGCATCATCCTCCTGCACCGCCTCGCGACCGTAAATGGCGAGCCACCCCGGGTTGACGAGCACCTTCCCCTCGCTCTTGAACGGCTCGCCCGCCACCCGCGTGATCCGGGTGCTGATGAGGAACTCGGCCGCAGGATAGAACACGGCGAGGAACCGCTTGGTGACCAGGTCGTAAATCTTCTGCTCCGGCTCGGTCAGGCTCTTCGGGGCCTGGAGCGTCGGGATGATGGCGAAATGGTCGGAGATCTTGGCGTTGTTGAAGATTCGCTTGTTCGGACGAACCCACCCCTCCTCAAGGATCTTGGAAGCAAAGGTCCCGTAGCCAGTCCCCGCCAGCACCGAGAGGGTCTCCCGCACCGTGGGAAGGTAGTCCTCGGGAAGGGCCCGGGAATCGGTTCGGGGATAGGTCAACACCTTGTGCCGCTCGTACAGCGCCTGGGCGATGGCCAGCGTGTTCTTCGCCGAGAAACCAAACTTGCTGTTCGCCTCCCGCTGCAGCGTGGTCAGGTCAAACAACGCCGGGGCGATCTGCGTCGAGGGCTTGGTCTCCTCGGTAATCACCCCGGGCTGCCCCAGGCACTTCAGGCGGATGGCCTCCGCCTTCGCACGATCCCACATCCGCTCCGCACGAAGGTCGCTCGACTCCCCCTCCTTCACCTTCTCGCGGGTGAACCCCTCGTCGAACCAGCGCCCGACATACTCGCCGGCCGCAACCCCGAACGTGGCATGCAGCTCCCAGTAGTCCCGGGCGACAAACTTCTTAATCTTCTCCTCGCGCTCAACAACGATCGTCAGGGTCGGGGTCTGAACACGCCCGACCGTCGTGAGGTAAAACCCGCCGCTCTTCGAGTTGAAGGCGGTCATGGCCCGCGTGCCATTGATCCCCACCAGCCAGTCGGCCTCGGACCGGCAGACCGCGGCGTCAGCCAGGGGAAGCATGTCGTGGTCGGCCCGGAGCTGCTTGAACCCCTCGCGAATCGCCGCCGGCGTCATCGACTGCAGCCAGAGCCGCTGCACCGGCTGCTTCGCCTCGGTGTACCGGGCGATGTACCGGAAGATCAACTCCCCCTCCCGCCCGGCGTCGCAGGCGTTGATCAGGGCCGTGACATCCTTGCGCTTGATCAACCGGGCCAGCAGCTTGAGGCGCGGCTCGCTCTTCTCAATCGGCCGGAGGGAAAACCGCGGCGGGATGAACGGCAGGTTGGCAAAGCTCCACTTCCCCTTCTTCACCTCGGACCCATCCGGAGGACAGAGCTCGAGAAGATGGCCCACCGCCGAGGAGAGTACGAACTCGTCGCTTTCAAAGTAGTCGGCCTGCTTCTCAAAGCCGCCGAGCGCCTTGGCGATATCGGCGGCCACCGACGGTTTTTCCGCGATAATCAACGCTTTGCCCATGCAATTGGCGGGACACTTACGCGGTGCGCGCGATTAAGGCAATAGTTGTTTTGTGCGAATGCTTTTGCCTTCTGCCCCCCGCCCCCCCCGGCCCCGGGGGGAAATCAGAGGCCGGCAGCGGGTTCAAAACAGGGTCTAAAACCGGGTCTTTATCCCGCACGCCCGGACGACGCACCAGCCGCGAAGGGCCTCATACAAGACAAAGAGCCCCGAGAGGAGCAACGCGGTCCCGAGTCCCCCGGAGACCTGATAGCCAAATCCGGCCCCGACGAGCAGCGCGATGGCAAGGGTGCCGCGGATCCACCTCCCGGCACGGCCGATATTCGGAGCGAGAAAGGATCTCATCGACGTCCCCTCCGCCCCGGCTTCCTCAACTCCTCGAGGGTCGACCAGAGATGGGGGAGGTCTTTGATCTCCAGCGCCCCGATCTCCCGGAGCGTTCCTCCGTAGGCCGAAGCCGCCCGCCCCCCGGCCATCAACAGAACCTCCGGGGCCAGGAGTGAGCGGAGACGGTAGAGCTCCCCCTCGACCCGTGGGTCATCCTCCGGGTAGACAAGACTCAGGGCCACCGCCGTCGCCTGGTTCTGCCGGGCCGCCCCCGCAATCTCGGCCGCGGGAAGACTCGCACCCAGGTACGTCACCCTCCACCCGAGATGGGCCGCCGAGGCCCCGACCACCAACGCCCCCAGCTCGTGCATCTGCCCCGAGGGGGTCGCGACCACCAGCACCGGCGCGGAATCGGATCCCGGAAAGGGCTTCGCGGCATGCCCCAGCACCGTGCGGAGCACCGCGGTGGCAAAATGTTCGTGCGCGGCGGTGATCACCCCCTCGCGCCAGAGCCGGCCAATCTCCTGAGCCAACGGGACCACCACCCGCTGCAAGAGGGCCAGCCCCCCCAAGTCCACCGCAGCCCGATCCAAGGCTCCCTCCAGTGCCCGGGCGTCCAAAGCCTTCACCGCCGCCAAACAGGACTCCAACACTCCCCCGCCGCCCGACCGCCCCACGGCCCCACTCCCCACCCGGGGTTCCA
>DMJJ01000593.1 GCA_003452185.1 Verrucomicrobiales bacterium
CCCCGGACATCGACGGTCGAGTCGACCGGGTGGGCCTCACGGCTCACCAGCTTGTAGCGCTTCTGGATCGGGGTGACGCTCTCCACCTGGGGAAACACCGACAGGGCTTCCAGGGACTTGTGCTTCCGCTCGTCCCCGACGGCTCCGATCACCGTGCGGGCCACCCCGCGCATGATGTGCGGGCGGTAGCCGAGACGGCGGATTTCACGGAGGACCGCTCCCTCCTCCTTCTTCGTGATGTTGCGACGCAGAACAATGATCATGGCTTCTTTCGAGTTATGCCGGAGGTCGCCACAAACGAAAAAACCGCAGGTGGAGACCTGCGGCTGGCGTTTGTCGTGTTTCTTGTCGTGTTGAATCCAGGACGTCGTCAGCGCAGGGCAGTCGTGCGGCTAAAATAATAGCCGCCCGCATACCCTGACCAAAAGTACTGGTTCAACCCGAACACGTCCCCACCGTAGCACCGATCACGATCCGGTCAACCCTCGAAAACCGGGTGCGCCGGTTCACTCGGCGTTGGGAAAGGAACCGAGGACCTTCACGAAGTTGCATTGCTGACGGAGGTCCCCCAGCGCACGGGCCAGCTTTCGGTCCTCCTGGTGGCCGTCGCAGTCGACGAAGAAGAAATATTCCCACGCCTTCCGTTTGCTGGGACGGGACTCGATCTTGGTCATGTTCAGCTTGTACCGCCGGAATGGCGACAAGGCGGAGTACAAGGCCCCGACCTTGTGCTGGATGCTGAACATGATGCTCGTCCGGTCCTGGCCGGTGGGGGGGCTGCACTGCCGGCCGAGCACCAGGAAACGGGTGGCGTTGGAGGCGTTGTCCTGGATATCGGGCTCCTGGACCGGAACCTTGTACTGGGCCGCGGCCAGGGCACCCGCCAGGGCCCCGGCACGGCGGTCCTTGGCGGCAAGCTCCACCGACCGGGCGTTCGACGAGGTCTCGATCACTTCCGCATGGGGAAGGCTCCTCTGGAGCCAGCCCCGGCACTGGGCGAGGGTCTGCGGATGGATGTAAAGCCGCTGGATCCGCTCCCGGGGGGAGAGGCTGACCAGGCAGTGACGGATCGGGAGCACGATCTGGGCGACGATCTTCAGGTCGCTGTCGACAAACATGTCCAGGGTGTGGGTCACCACCCCTTCGGTGGAGTTTTCCACCGGCACCACGCCGTAGTCGGCACGGGTGCGGGTCACCTCCGAGAAGACATCCGCAATGGTGCGCTGGGCCGAGTAGTTCAGGCTGGAGCCGAATCGCTGGATCGCCGCCTGGTGGGTGAACGTCGCCTCGGGCCCGAGATAGGCGATGGTCATCGTCTTCTCAAGGGAGAGGGCGCTCGACATGATCTCGCGGTAGATCGCCCGAAGCGACTCCGGGGTGATCGGTCCCGCGTTGAGCCGGGTGACCTTCTGGAGCACGGCCCTCTCGCGATGCGGGGCGTAGATCTCCTCGCCCGCGGCGAGCTTGATGGCGCCGATCTCCAGGACATGACGGGTCCGCTCATTGAGGAGCCGGACAATCTGCTCGTCGATCTGATCGATCGACTTTCGGTGTTTGGAGAGGCTCATTCCTTGCCCGCAGGCTGCGGTTCCTCAGGGTTGGCGGTGGGGGGAGTCGGCGCGGGCTGCTCGGAGACGCCCCCCGAGGAGGCGTTGCGGGGCCCGGCCTCCACCGACTCGACCGTGGCCTGGGGCTCGCCGGCGGCGGGGTCCGGAGGGGCGGTGGCCAGCCCGGGATCGACCGTCAGGAGGGACTCCGGCTTCTGGACGACGATCCGGCGAAGCTCGTCCGCCGCGGGAAGATCCTCAAGCTGGCGAAGCCCAAAGTATTCAAGAAACCCCTGCGTGGTGCTGTAGAGCGCCGGGCGCCCAAGGACCTCGGCCCGGCCGGACTGAACCACGAGCCCCCGCTCGAGGAGCGTCTGCATCACTCCGTCGACGGCAACCCCGCGCACCTGCTCGACCTCGGCGCGGGTCACGGGCTGCCGGTAGGCGATGATCGCCAGGGTCTCGAGGGCGGGCTGGGAAAGCCTCGGAGGGCGGACCTTCTGCCCAAGGAACGCCCGCAGCCACGGGGCGTACTCCGGCTGGCTCACGAACTGCCACGATCCGGCCACGCAGGCAAGGCGGTAGGTCCTGGCCGCGCTTTCGTGCTCGCGCTGGAGCTCCTCAAGGGCGGTCGTGATGTTCTCCGCGGGCGTCTTCTTGAGACTCCGCACCAGCTCATCCTCCGACTGCTCCGCGGCGGCGGCGAGAACGGTCCGAAGCTCATGCGCGCTCAGCGGCTTCTGTGCGGCAAAGAGGAGGGATTCAAGAATGCACTTCAGTTCCATAGTCTCAGTCGGAATCAGGGCTCAGCGGCGGAATGGGGGCACCCGCAGGGGGGACGGAATCAGCGTCCGCCGCCACCGGGGGGACGTCGCCGCGGGCCGGGGCGGGGGGATCCCCGACCGGGGGATCCGCGACAACGGGGGCCTTCGAGATCTCAATCTCGCCAAAAGTCTCCCCCTGCACCACGGCAAGCTGCCGGAGCCTCACGAGCTCCAGCACCGCGAGGAAGGTGACCACCACCTCCGTGCGGCT
>DMJJ01000490.1 GCA_003452185.1 Verrucomicrobiales bacterium
CGGTGTGAAGGCAATCCTCGGGATTGCAATGGGCTCCAGCCTCGCCGCCGGCTGGCTTGATTCCGAGGGCCGGATTGGCGGCTGGCTGAACGAGCTCGCCTTCGCCCCCGTGGACTACCACCCGTCAGCCCCGGCCGACGAGTGGTCGGGCGACCTCGGATGCGGCGTGCAGTACTTCAGCCAGCAGGCGGTCGTCCGCCTCTCCGCCGCGGCAGGGATCCCCCTCCCCGCAGGCCACCCCGCGGAGCAGCTCAAGCATGTCCAGGAGCTGCAAAAACAGGGCGACCCCAGGCCCGGGCGGATTTTCGAGACCATCGGAGTCTGCTTTGGATACGCCGTCGCCCAGTACGCCTCCTACTACGACAACCTCCAGCATGTCCTGGCCCTGGGACGGGTCACCTCGGGCGAAGGAGGCGACCAAATCCTGGCCAAGGCCCGCGAGGTGCTTCGAACCGAGTTCCCGGAACTTGCCTCCCGGATCACCCTCCATCTCCCCGACGAGAAGAGCAAGCGGCACGGCCAGGCGGTCGCGGCTGCGAGCCTCCCCACCCGGGCGCCGGCGCGCTGATCGACCCGGCCGCCCCCCCGACCCCCAACGGACACACCTTCCACCCGACGCACCCGAATGAAATTCACCCAGCCGACCGCCGAACTCTTCATCCCCGACGGCATGCCGGCCGACCAGGCCCTCGCCCGCACCACGCACCTCGCCGTGGGGGCACACCAGGATGACCTTGAGTTCATGGCGCTGCACGGGATCCTGGAGTGCTACCAGAAGCCCGATCTCTGGTTCACGGGCGTGACCGTCACCGACGGCCGCGGGAGTTCCCGAATCCATGAGTACGCGGGCTACACCGACGACCAGATGCAGGCCGCCCGCAAGCACGAGCAGAGGAAGGCGGCCTTTGTCGGGGAATACGCAGCCATGGCCCAGCTCGACTTCCCCAGTGCCGGGGTGAAAACGGCGGGGTTCCGTCCCGTGGTCGAGGATCTCCGACGGATCCTGGAGTCGATGCGTCCGAAGGTTATTTACACGCACAACCTGGCCGACAAGCACGACACGCACATCGGGGTCGTGGTCGCCCTGATCGAGGCGCTCCGGGAGCTCCCCCCCGGGCGGCACCCGGAGAAGCTCTACGGATGCGAGGTCTGGCGCAACCTCGACTGGATGGTCGACGAGGAGAAGGTTCTGTTGGATGCAAGCCCGAGGGAGAACCTCAGCGCGGCATTGATGGGGATCTTTGACTCCCAGATCTCCGGGGGAAAACGGTACGACCTCGCGACCATCGGCCGCAAGCGGGCGAACGCGACCTATCTGGCGAGCCACCACAGCGACAACGCCCGCATGCTGGAGTACGCCATGGACCTCACCCCCCTGATCCGGGATCCAAAGAGCGACCCTGTGGCCCTGGTGGAGCGGCACCTCCAGCGGTTTGCGAAGGACGTCACCGAGCGCATTCGCCGCCGGCTTTGACCCCCGGCCCGGACCTCATCACGGCAGCTCGACCACGGCGGTCCAGCAATCCCCGAACCGGGCCTGAAACTGCTGCTCCGCGACGCGCGCGGCGCTGGCGCTCTCGAACAGGGCGAAGGTGCTTGAACCACTCCCGCTCATCAGGACTCCCAGACCCCCCTTGCTCCGAAGGAACTCCTGGTAGAGGTGGAGGATCGGGAACTTCTCCAGCGCGGGGGCCTCGAGCGAATTGAACAGAAGTCGTCCGCTCTCCCGGAGCCCCCGGGACTCCACGCCGTCGACGAACTCGCGGCACCGGCCCGGCCTGCCGTTCAGCGAGGCTGGAAACCGCGCCAGCTGCTGGTAGGCCCAGGGGGTCGAAATTCCGAACCCGGGGTGGGCCAGGAAAAGCCCCAGACCCGAGAAGGAGCGGAACGGTGCCAGCGGCGCCACCCGCTCCCCCCGCCCGGTGACGAGCGCCGGGGCGGGCTGGAGGAAAAACGGGACATCGGACCCCAGCCCGGCCGCCAGCTCCTCGAGACGCGGCGCAGCGAGCGGATGCCGGAACAGTTCGTTGAGCCCGCGGAGGGTCGTGGCGGCATTACCGCTTCCCCCCCCGAGCCCCGCCGCCATCGGAATCCGCTTCTCAAGCCGCATCGTCACGCCGGTGGTGATGCCGGCGGCAGCCAGGAAAACGCTCGCGGCGCGATGCACCAGGTTCGTGCCATCCACCGCAAGCTTCGGATCCGTGCAGGTGAGCGTGATCCCCGAAGGGGCGTGGTCGATCGTGATCCGATCATGGATCGGCACCGGGAACAGGATGCTCTCCAGCTCGTGAAACCCGTCGGGACGCTTCCCGAGGATGTTCAACACCAGGTTGACCTTGCAGGGGGATCCGAGGTCGATCATGGAAACAAAAAAGGCGCCAACACTCGCATGTCGGCGCCTTGAAATGGGAATCTCTTACCGGCCGTCAAACACATGGAACCGGTTCCCGGGGAACCCGCTGCCGATCACGCTGCCGCTGATCCCGAGGTCGTTATCCGACTCGAAGATCGGATCCGATGGGAGGCGGGCCTTGTTGCTGCTCGGAAACGCCGGGGTCTCGGGGAGCTTCATTCCGCCGTAGGGATACTGCGTGTTCGCGATCGAGTAGTCCGGGGCGATGTACCCCTTCGGGGTGAACTTCGGCTCGTACGACGGGAACGGGAAGGTGACGATGTCCCAGACACCATAGGCGGTGCGGGCCACGCTCCGGTTGAAACCGCGGACCACCCCGGTGCTGTAGGCTGTCTGAGGACCGTCCCAAAGGGCGGTCTGCTCAATCGAGCGCTGCATCTCGCCGAGATGGGCGAACTCCGTGGCGTTGCGAATCCCACGGCCAAGTTTCTGTTCAGGACCGGCGCAACCCGCGACAAAAAGGGAGGCGGAGGCAAGCGCAACCGAAGATGTGAGGAGCTTATTGATCATACAGAGCGGCCGCAGACTAGGAATACCCCTGCGCGAAGTAAAGCCCTGTTTTGGGAACGATTTCGCAGCACGGAAACCAGGCTCCGGACAGTGAGAGTATCGGCCGACGCCCCCCCTGGCTGAAGCCCGCCTCACGCCGGCTCCAACCCCCGCATCGTCCCGGTCGACGAGGCGAAGCGGTCGGCCTCAAGCCCCATCCGCTGGAGGATCGAGAGAAAGAGGTTCGGAAGCGGGTA
Organism: Verrucomicrobiales bacterium; assembly: GCA_003452185.1. Taxonomy (GTDB): domain Bacteria; phylum Verrucomicrobiota; class Verrucomicrobiia; order Limisphaerales; family UBA11320; genus UBA11320. Next base: position 3,160 of record DMJJ01000490.1, read on the forward strand.
ATTGTGACCGGTGTCGAACGCCAGGTGCTGCCCATGCCGGAAGCCTCCCCCGGCGAAGAGCGTCGGCAGGTTGGTCGTCACGTGCGTGTTGGCATTCCCAAGGTTCGATCCGTAGAGCACCATCGTCCGGTCCAGCAGCGGCTCCCCCTCCTCGCGCACCGCGTGAAGATCGGTCAGCAGCTGGCTCAGGAGCTTCATGTGCCAGAGATCAATGGCGCGAAGCTGGGCCAGCTTCTCCTTGGACCGCCCATGGTGCGAGAGGTTGTGGTAGCCATCCGTGGTCTTCGTCTCCCCAAACTCAATGGCCGGAGAGTTGACGCTGTCGAGAAGGAGCGAGACCGACCGCGTGGAGTCGGTCTCAAAGGCCAGCCGCGCCATGTCATACATCAACTTCACCTTGTCCATGTACGCCTTGGGGCTCGCGGGATCGAGTGGCACGGGCACGGAGACCCTCGGCTTTGGACGCCGCTCCCACTCACGCGACATCTGCATCCGCTGCTCCAGATCCCGCACGCTGGTAAAATACTGGTCCAGCCGCTCCCGATCGCGGGCGCCGACGCTGCGCCGAAGGTCCTTCGCCTGCCCGGCCACGGCGTCCAGGATGCTCCGGCCGGTCTCGAGCCGCCTTACCTGATCCTCGGTCTCGGCACGGCTTCCCTGGAGGAACATCCGCGCGAAGACATCCGCCGCCTTCTCCTCGCACGGGATCAGCACCCCGGAGCCGGTCCACGAAAGGCTCCTCAGCCCCTGCTGCACGTTCACCCCGAGGGTCAGGCTGGGAAACCGGGTCAGATGGCCGATCCGCTCCCCGATGAACTGGTCGAGGGAAATCGTGTTCCGAAAACCTCCACTCCCGGGGTGGGGGGCGGCGGTTAGAAAACAGTTGTCGGCAGGATGCCCCCCATCCACCTCGGGGTGCGAGACCCCGCTGAACACCGTGAAGTCGTCCCGCCGCTCCCGGAGCACCTCCAGATAAGGGGAAAGCACATACTCCCGTCCCGCCCCCTTGGGGAAGAACTCCTCGCTGAGAAGCCCCAGGTTGTTGCAGATCCCCAGAAACCGCCGCGGCTTGCCCCCGGGAACCACCCCCGCGCCGCCCGCCCGGGGGGCCGAAGCGAACGCCGGGCGCATCGCCTCCAGGAACGGCAGCGACAGGAGAATGCCGGCGCCGCGGAGGAACTGGCGCCGGGGAAGGGCCCGGCCGGTCGAGACAAACGGTCCGTTCATAGGGTCATGAGTCTTGCGGAGGGGCGGCGTTTGTTTCTTTTCTTATTTCTCGCGGAAAAGGCGGCTCTGGATCAGCTCCAGGATCAGGGTGCGAACACCATAGCCGCCCGGGGCGGCCCGATCAAGCAGCCGCTCGATCTCGACACGGTCGGAAAAGGAGACCGGAGCCCCGGTGGCAAACACGACCAACTGCCGGGCGAGATTCCGCGCCAGCCCACGCTCATCCCGTGCCAGGAGCTCCTTGAGCTCCCGGACATCCCGGAAGGGACGGCCGTCCGGCAACGCCCCCGAGGCGTCGACCGGGAGCGCCTGGTGGAACACGAACTTCTGTCCGCTCTTGGCCAACCCCGGCTCGGGGGCCACCCCCCCGCCCACCGCACGATACCGCTCGCGCCACCCTCCCATCACGTCGAAGCTCTCGAGCGCAAACCCCGCAGGATCGATCTTCGCATGGCATCCGTTGCAGCTTTCCTGCGACCGGTGCCTCTCCAACTGCTGGCGAATGGTGCTTGCCCCCCGGGTGTCGGGCTCCACCGCGGGGACGCCCGCGGGGGGCGGCGGCGGCTTCTGCCCCAGGATCCGCTCCATGATCCAGGCCCCCCGCACCACGGGGGAGGTGGTGGTGCCGTTGGCGGTGACTTTCAGGACCGCCGCCTGCGTCATCAACCCTCCCCGGGGCGACCCCGCGGGAAGGGGCGTCCGCCGTATCGCCACCCCGTGAACCGGTCCCACTCCGTAGTGAACCGCCAGCCGCTCATTCAACATCGCAAAGTCAGACGTCACCACCGACCGGGTCGGCAGGTCCCCGCGGAGCAGCTCGGCAAAGAAGAGCTGCGTCTCCTCAAGGGCCGACTCCGTCAGGAGGTCGTCCAGGTAGTAATCGGAATAGAGGTCGGCATCCGGGGCGGTGGCAGGGATCTTTCTAAGGTCGAGCCAATAGTCGAGGAACGCATCGACAAACCGACGCGACCGCGGGTCCCCCAGCAGGCGCTCCCCCTCCGCCCGCAGCACCTCGGGGTGGCCCAGCCTCCCCTCCGAGGCCTGGTGCAGGAGGCGGTCGTCCGGGGGGGAGTTCCAGAGGAAGAACGAAAGGCGGGAGGCGAGCGCGTAGTCGTCCAGCGGCCCGGGCCGCTCCTCGAGGCAGAGGAACCCGGGGGAAGAGATCACCGCGGTGTACGCCGCAACCATCGCGTCGGTGAAGGAGCTCCCGTTGCGAAGCGCGGCCTTCACCACCGGGAGGAAGCGGCGGGCCTCGGACTCCGGCACCGGATGGCGGTACGCCCGGGGAAGAAACGCAGCCAGCAGCCGCTGGGCATCCTGCATCGGATGACGTGACACCACCTCCACCCCTCCCCGCTGCGCGACTCCGGGCCGGGCTTCGGCAGGGCGGTTGGTCTTCCCCGCGCTGGATCCCTCCCCCCCATGGGCCCCCTTCAGCGGCAAATCCCCAAACAAAGCCCGGTGCCCGGCCGGAGGCCATTCCTCACAAATCGGCCCATCGACCTCAAGCCAGCGAAACACCACCCCCGGCTGCCCATCCCGTTCGGCGAGGGGGTTCTGCCATCGATCGGGCCCGGGACGCGACCGGAAGAGCCGGCCGGCATCGGGGCGGATCATCTCCCCCGCGAGCAGGAAGACCTCGAGCTCATGCACCCCTGGTTCCGGGGTGATGTCGAACTTGCCAAGCCACCGGAGCAGACGCGGCGGGGTCTCGGAATAGATCACCACCGGCTCGTCCCGTCGCCCGCGCGAAATAGAGTCGAGGTTCGGGATGTACCACTTGTTGCTCTCCCCGGCGCCAACCCACACCGAGTAGGCATTCAACCGGATCCGATAGCGCCCCGAGACCGGGGCCTTGAACTGGTTGAACTTCGGCTCGATCGGCTCGTACGCGCTGGCCACCACCCCCATCCCCTCCAGCTCCCGCTCCGCCGCGTTGGTGCTCGTGATCGGCGCCTTGCCTGACCGGACCTCCGGCTGCCCGGCAAATCCCAGGACCGGAAAGGTGGCCCGCTCCGGAGCCGTGTTGAAGACGGAGAACTTCATCGGGCCGGTGAAGCTGCGCTGGTCCCGCGCATAATACCGCTGGAGGCTCCTCGCCGGGGACTCCGCTTGGGGAGCGATCGCCTGGCGCAGCGCCGACTCGCCGGTCGAAAGGTAGCGGGCCATCTGCACATGCGAGATGTCGAGTGCCTCCCCCACCTTGTTGAACCGATGCGCCTCGCCATCTTCCGGCAGGGAGTCCCGCACCTGGAGCCAGGGAAGCTGGAGCAGGTCGCGCAGCGCCTCCTCATACTCGTACCGGTTGAGCCGGCGCTGGACTGCCCTCCCCTGGCGATCGACCCGGGACCGCTCGGCCGAGGTGAGGGCCGATGCGAGCAGCGCCGTAAAGCCCGATTGTTCCCCGGGGGCGGGGCGTGCCTTCTTCCGGGGGGGCATCTCCCCGCTCTCCACCCGATCGTGCACCGTCACCCATCGCGCAAACGTGGCCGGATCCGCAAGATCGGTCGGGAGCGACTCCAGGTCGAGGCCCCCCTTGCGGGTATCGGCGTCGTGACACTCCGTGCAGTGAGCCTTGAGGAACTCCCGCCCCGGCGCGATCCAGTCCGGAGACGAAACGGACGCCGGGGCCGCATGGCCGTGGCCAGCCCCAGCCCCAAGGAGGGAGGCCATCAGCAACAGGACCAGGGCTCGACGCAAGGGAGGCTTCATTCGGCAACCAAATCGATCCCCCTGCGATCGGCTCGGCCGCGCGGAGGGGCAGGAGATCCTGACGCCGGGGGCGACGGCTTCATTCAGCCCGGCCGTGGGGGTCGGGCGGGTGCGAGGCCGGGCCGCTCGCGCCGGGCCTACTTCTTCAGATCCCGAATCTTGATGTTCTTGAACCAGACCTCATCCCCGTGGTCCTGCAGGAGGATGTGCCCGGCGACGGACTTGCCGAACCCCTCCACCTTCTTGAACTTGCTCCGGGCAACCCCCTCCATGACCTCCGGGCTCCCAAGCTCATACTGGAGGGCCATGCTCCCATTCAGCCAATGCTCGACATGGTTCCCACGGACCAGCACGCGGGAATGGTTCCACCGGCCGGCCGGCTTGACCCTCGGATTCACCGGGGGAAGCACGTCGTAGAACGCGGCAGTCTGGTGAAGCGGCCCGGTCTTTGCGTCCGCATGCAGCGCATCATCGATCATCTGATACTCGTGGCCGATGGCCGCCCCACGCTCGGTGAGGATAAAATACTTCACCCCGCTGTTGGCCCCTGGGGCGACGCGCCAGTCCCACTCAAGGTCGAACTCCTGATAACGCCCCTCCGAGATGATGTCCCCACCCCCTCCCTTGTCGGCGTGGAACAGCACCCCCTGCTCCACCCGCCACCCCTTCTCAGGAAAGCCGGGCGACTTGAAACTTCGCCACCCCTGGGTCGTGGAACCATCGAAGAGGAGCTTCCATCCCGCGGCCTTGTCGGACGGGGTGAGCGTGTTGTCCGCGGCGGAGGCGGCAAAGGATGCGACCAGTAGAAAGGAAGCGGCCAGAAGGGTGGCGATGGGTCGGCGTTGCAGGATCATGCGGATCAACTACCGCGCGCCCCCGATGCTGTCGAGTCGCAATCGATTCCCCTGCGAGACCACCGGCGCCGATCCTGCGTCCGATCCCACGCCTCACCCCGCCGTGGTGGATCGGAATTGATTGCAGGAATCGGCAAAACAGGAGAGAACGAGGCAGGAATTCCGCCCCGTAGTGAGCCCGCAGCGGGAGTCCGCACTCACCCAGGATCACGATGTGGAACTGCCCAACGTGCAACGAGGTCATAGAGGATCGTTTTCAAACCTCCCTCAAGGGGCAGGATGCGAGGAAAAGCCTTGAAAGCCTCCAGGCACAGATCGGGTGAGGCGTGGTGCCGCAACGCAGCAGGAACCCCTCCAGTGAGGAAAGCCCTGCTGGCACTCCTTGCCTTCGGCCTGCTTCACGGCACCGCCCCTTCTCTCCCTGGACAATGGGGGGGCGGACGGGGATCCGGCGGCGAGGGGTGGCTCTCCGAGGATGCCCCCCTGAGGACGGCGCGCGAGGTTCCAGGACACTCGGTGGAGACTCCGACCTGGAGGAACGATCCGGGTTTTGAGCGAGATGTCTGGACCTTCGCACGGCTTCGCTATCACCGGAACCCCTACGGTCCGCGCCGTGCAGGCTACTGCTTCACCGACTTTCCCGACAGCGACCTCAACTTCTCCTGGCGGCTCCAGCAACTCACCTCCCTGAGAGTCGATCCCGATGGGCGCGTCCTCCGTCTCACCGACCCGGATCTTTCAGACCACCCCTTTCTCTACGTCGTGGAGCCCGGGGGCATGGACCTCGAGCCCGATGAGCTGAAGGCCCTGGGGGCGTACCTCCGAAACGGCGGGTTCCTGATGGCGGACGACTTCTGGGGCCCGCTTGAGTGGGGCAACTTCGAACAACAGATCCGCCGCGCCCTCCCGGGCGCCGGTTTCGTGGAGCTCCCGATGGATCACCCGGTCTTCCACAGCGTGTTCGACCTTGGAACCTCCAAGAATGCCCTGCAGACCCCCAACTTCCGGGCCGGCGAAAACAGCCAGTACACGGGAGTCACCTGGGAATACCACGACGGCGAGGAGTGCCGCGAGGTCCACATCCGTGCGGTGTTCGACGAGCGGGGCCGGATGATGGTCATCGCCTGCCACAACACCGACAACGGCGACGGGTGGGAACGGGAGCAGGAGTACCAGTACTTCTTCCGGGAGTTCTCCGAGAAGCGGGCCTACCCCCTCGGGGTCAACATCCTGGTCTACACCCTGACCCACTAGGGCGGGTCCGCCCCCATTGCCCCCCCCTTCGCGGCCCGCCGGCGCCGGATCGGCCTTGTTCCTGCCATCGGGGACCACAAGGGCAGAGGGCGGGACCGGCTTGCGCCGACCCCGCCCTGCTCCCAATCCCAAGTACTTTCCCGTCCACTACTGCTGGGCAGCGGCAGACTCAACCCGGGCCTGCGCGATCCGGGCATCCCAATCCGCCCGCAGCCGGGCGATCGCATCCGGGGAGAGCTTCGTGATGTCCTCGCCGAGCTGGTAGGCCAGCTCCACGTTGTCCTTCAGGTCCGGCCCCCCTCCCTTGGTCGCCTCTGTGGTGGAGGCGACACCGGGGACGGGGGCCGGCTTCGCCACCCCGGTGGCCGGGGCGGCGGGAAGGGAGGCCGCCGCGGGGGCGGCCTCCGTGCTGGCAGGGTCGGCGGTCTGAGCGGCTGGAAGAGAATCCACGGCGAGGGCGGCGGCAGGCCCCGGATGGCGAACCTGCAGGAGGAGGATCGTGGCGACGGCGAGCAGCGAGGCAAGGGCGAGAGGGATGCGGAAGGTTTTCATCGGAGTGGGTCGGTTTGGGGTCCAGGTCGGTTTGTCTTCGGAGGTTCAGCTTCGTTCGGGCCCTCCGCGCTTGAAACGGGGCGGGACAGGGGAGTCCGGTCACGGCCTCCCTGCCCGCCCCGCTTCCAGGAAGCGCGGGCCGGGCCCGGCCGGGGGCTACTTGAGCAGCGTGGTGTTGATCACCGGGTTGATGACGGGGTCGATCGGGTTGAGGATCGGCGGATTCAGGATCCCCGGGTTGATCGGGATGATCACCTGGTCGGTGGGGCACTCGGTGTTCCCGGCGCCGGTGCCGAGGAGGATCGTCAGGTTTTGGAAGTCGGTGACATTCGACCAGAGGACGCTGTACCCATCCTGCACCCGGCTGCTGGCGCCGAGGATGAAACTGTAGGCGCAGGACTTGGTGGCGCGCCACTCACGACCCGCGAGCGGGGTGGTGAGGGCCGTGACGCCGTCCCATTGCTTCGGGCCATCGGCGTTGATGTGGTTGACCAGGAACGGCACCCCCATGCTGACGCCGCCGCTCGTATAGGTGTCGGTGTAGATCATGTCGGTGCTGTGCCCGTGCCCGTAGGTGCCATAGAGCCAGAAGGAGTTCAGGGCCCCGTTCGGGTCGTTCACCGAGATGTCGAACGAGAATCCCTTGGGCGCATCCCCCTGGGTCACGATGCCGCACTCGCAGATGTCGTGCCCATCATACTGCACCTTGTTCAGGGTGACCGTCGGGGGGGTGTTCACAACCCGGAGGGTGAGGGAGTTGCCGGAGGCGATCGGAATCACGCCACCCCAGGAGTTGAGAAGCTCCAGGCTCAGGCGGTAGGTGCCGTCCCCGGTGGAGGGGGTGTGCCAGCCGAGGATCTGGTTCGGATTGTACCAAAGCTCAAAGATGCTCGGGATGTCATAGGCATCGCCCGAGTCCGGGCCGATCGCCTGGGGAAGCCACGAGCTCCCGTTCCACTTGAAGTTGGTCCAGGTCTGCCGCAGGTGGGTGGCCGGGCCGCCATCCTTGGAGACGAGGATCCGGTACTTCGACGCCCCATACAGGTAGCGCAGGGTGCTCCAGCGACCGAAGACGCGGAGATCCCCGCCGAACGGAGCGTTCGTGGCGTAGTAGTAGCCAGGCTGGTTGATGTTGGCGTAGCCGTCCGCCCCGATGTAGGTGGAGGGGACGAGACCCACGCCCATGAAGATCGGCCCCGAGCCTCCGGGATAGATCGGCGACGTGGCCAGGGTCATGTTGAACAGGTGGGTCATGTCGGGCAAAAGGCTCGGCGAAGGCTCATGGGTGTCGAAGGCCGGGGACTGCGAGTGGGTCGTGACGTTGAATCGGACGCTCGGCGTGCCGAAGGGAAAAAGAAGCCAGCTGCTCGTGTTCACCCCGATCTCCGCCAGGTCGATCTGGATCTCCCAGAACCGGTGCGGCACGGAGGAGTTGAGCGTCGGTCCAAACCCGGCCTTCCCCTTCGACCCCGGATCGACCGTCATGCACCCGGTGGAGGAGTTCAGCCCGAGGCGGATCGATTTCACGAATTCACGGCCATCGTTGCAGGAGCCGTAGTCGACATCCACGTTCGGGGTCGGCGCATGGTTCAAGTCGACATCGAACGCCAGGTTGAACCAGTCACCGGTGTTGGGCCCCGAGACCGCGGGAGGGTTGTTCGACGTGTCGTCGATCACGTCCACCAGGAGGTAGAGGTGGTGCGAGTCGTTCATCGACATCATCTTCCCATGGAGGAGCGGCGTGGACTGCGCGAGGGTCCATTCCCCGGGGCTGGCCACCCCGTCGACCGTCGGGGCGCTGTTCGCCCAGCGGCGGAGGATCGGCACATCCGCTGAGGCCGTGGTCACAGTGGCGGCGGAAACCCCGCAGATCGCGGCCGCAAACGCAGCCCCCTTCATCCAGTCGACGGTCATGATTTTCTTCAGGCTTTTCATAAATGTTGTCTTTGCGTTGCGCCGCGGTGGGTGGAACATCCATCGCGCGGCTGGGGATGGATACGGGGGGGGACGAGCTCATCTTTCACCCGGGGGCGTTTTTTTTCGCGAGGCCACCCCCCGGGGCGGGGACACAGAATGCACAAACCGTTGAGCCTCGATGGAATGGGGCGGAAAGAGCCCCATTTTCACTCTCGACAGAATCCCCTCCTCCGGTAGGATGCCCCTGTTCTAACGGACGCTAGGTTATGACCAAGCTCATCGTTCAGGGAGAGATGGGAGGAGAGTTCGAGCTCGCCACCGGGAAACACCGGATCGGACGAAGCCCTCATTCACACATCCAGATCAACCACCCCTCGGTCTCGCAGATCCACTGCGAGCTCTCGGTGGACCCCCTGGCCGTGATCGTCTCGGATCTTGGATCGACGAACGGCACCTTCATCGACGGGCAGCCGATCACAAAGGCGGAGCTGATGAACGGGCAGGTGCTGCACGTCGGCCACGTGGCCGTCATCCTCCAGCGCGACATCTACGACGTCGTGGTCCCCGATCTTCCGGAGGCGGTCCCGGATCGGGCCACCGAGCTGGCGGATGGAACCCCCTGCTGCTTCCACCACGAAACCCTCGCAGCCCAGATGCGATGCATGACCTGCAGCCGGCTCTTCTGCGGCGCCTGCGTCCAGGGCATCGGCGTCGTCGGGGGACGCCGCCACTACCTTTGCCCCGTCTGCCACAACCATTGTGCCCCCTACGAATGGGAGGGACGCAACGGCGGGCGTCGCTGGCTGGGTGGGCTGGTCACCTCGATCAAGAAGATGACGGTGCGGTTTCTGAAGCCTCCCCGGGCGGAGGAACGCCCGGGACGAAGAGGCTGACTCCCCCCGCGGCGATGAGCCACAAGAGCCCGCAGATCGCGGCGCGAATCGAACGGTTTCGCGGAGGGGACGTCGACCCGCATTTCCTCGGATTCCTCGACTGCTTCAACCACGGGCTCTATTACGAGGCCCACGACGTCCTCGAGGAGCTCTGGCTGGCCAGGCGCCGCCAACCGGAGGATGGTTTCTACAAGGGGTTGATCCAGCTCGCCGGGGCATTCGTCCACCTCCAGAAGGGGCGGCTCAAGCCGGCCGGGGCACTCTTCAGGCTCTCCACCTCATACCTGACCCCGTATGGCCCCTCTCATCTCCGGCTCGACCTCTGCAAAGTACTCGCCCTGGAGCAGGAGTGGCTCGGACGTCTGGAGGCCTCGGGCTACACCTTGAACCCGCTGGCAAACTCCGCCCCGCCCTGCCTCACGCTCGAGGCCTCCTGCTGAAGCGCCCCGCCACAGCTGCTGCCACACCCCGCCGTGCAGGCCAGGCAATGCTCCGCGGTCCGGACCGTTCCCCCCGCAAGCCGCGCCGGATCAAGATCCCAAAGGTACGCCCCACCGGCGGCAGGGGCTGGCAAACCGAGCATCTGGTTGAAATCGCAGTCGAACAGACGCCCCTGATAATCGACGCTCAGCGTGGAGCGACACATGAGCCCGGACACCGTTCCGGGGTTGAACGCCGAAACCAGCAGTTCCATGTACTCCTCATAGCAACCCCGGGACCGGAGATCGGCCGCGAAACGGGCGATCGGCTGGTTGGTGAGGGTGAAGAGCCGATGGAACCGGATCTGGTGCTCCCGCCACAGGACATCCCGGTAATCGGCCTCGAGCTCCGCCTGGGCCGGCGGAAGGGTTCCCCCCAGCGGGTTGTAGACCAGGTTCAAGACCAACTGGTCCCCGTACCCCAGGCGGTTCAGGCTGCGAAGCGACTCGATGCTCTTCAGGAAGACGCCGTTCCCACGCTGCTGGTTGACGTTCTTCTCCAGATAGCAGGGCAACGAGGCGATGATCTCCACCCGGCGGCTTGCAAGAAACTCGGGAAGCCACTCAAATCCCGGCTCCTGCAGGATGGTGAGGTTGTTGCGGTCCATCACCCGCGCCCCCGAGTCGACGGCCACCTGGACGAGGGCCCGGAAGTTCGGGTTCATCTCGGGCGCCCCACCCGTGATGTCGACCACCCCGGGTCGATGCCGCCGAATCCAATCCGACACCCGCACGGCGGTCGGCGCATCCATCATCTCGGTGCGCCAGGGTGCGGCATCCACGTGGCAGTGGCGACAGGCCTGGTTGCACTTGAACCCGAGATTGAGCTGAAGGGTCTCAAGCGGGGCCCGCCTGAGTTCCAGCCCGTCGACAGCCAGTCGGCGCTCGAATCGGTTCATGAGGGGCGACCCTACCAGCCCGGAAAAAAACTGGAAGCCCGGACCCAGGTCCCTCCCTCACCCGGTGGCCATCCTCGCCGCACTCTCATCGGATCGAAGACCCCACGCCTCGCAGCCGCCGCGCCGCCCGATGGGGTTGCCGCGGTACGGGCTTGCCAGGGATGGGCCGGTTGCCGTTGGGTATGGGGCACGGCCCATGCCCTCGGAACGAGTCATTGTCTTTTGCAAGGCCCCGCGACCCGGGTTCGTGAAGACCCGCCTGGCGGGGTCCCTCGGCCCGGAGGCGGCATGCGCCACGTATCGCGCGCTGACGGAGAAAGTCCTTTCCCAGATCAGCGGCGTGGAATGGGTCCAGCTCCGCCACACCCCCGATGAGGCCCGGGAGGAGATCGCCCCCTGGAAACGACACCCCTGCTGGACCCTCGAGCCCCAGGGGCCGGGGGATCTCGGGGAGCGCATGGCGAGGGCCTTTCAATCGGAGTTCGATGTGGGAACGGATCGCGTGGTCCTGATCGGCACCGACACCCCGGAGCTGCTCGAGACCGATCTCCACGAGGCCCTGGATGCCCTCCGTCGCCACGACGTCGTGCTGGGGCCCTCCCTGGACGGCGGGTATTGGCTGATCGGCCTGAGCGAGCCCCACCCGCGGCTCCTGGAGGGGATCGACTGGAGCACTCCGGCCGTCCTGCAGCAGACTCTCCAGAAGGCCACCGTCGAGGGGCTCCAGGTTCACCTCCTGCGGGTGCTGGCGGACATCGACACGGGGGAGGACCTCTCCGCCTACCAGCAGCGGGTCGGCATGCGATGAGCCTGCGCCTGGAGATGATGCAGGTGGCACGGCTCGCCCCCCAGGCGCTCGGGGAGTCGACCTCCCTCGTGCTGGAGTTCCTCCGGCGGGAGCAAAACCCGGACGGTGGGTTCAAGGACCGATCGGGAAAGAGCGACCTCTATTACACGGTGTTCGCGGTCGACAGCCTGATAGCCCTGCGGGCCGAGGTGGACCGCGACACGCTCCGCCGCCACCTGGAGTCGTTCGGCGACGGCTCGGCGCTCGATTTCGTCCATCTTTGCTGCCTGGCCCGAGCCTGGGCCTCCCTGAATCGCGAGCTTCGCGAGCCCGCCGCCCCCCTCCCGCTCCGGCAAGCGATCCTGCGTCACATCCTCTCCTTCGAGACCTCGAACGGCGGGTTTCACCCGGCTCGCGGGGAAACGTTTGGCACCGCCTACGGTGCATTCCTCGCCCTGGGGGCCTCCCAGGACCTCGGGATTCCCCTGCCCGACCCGACGCGGCTCGCGAGCTCCCTGGCCGAACTTCGGACGGCCGACGGTGCCTGGACGAATGAGCTCCGTGCCGGGGTGCCGATGACCATCGGGTCCACCAACGCCACCGCCGCTGCGGTGGCCGTGCTTCGCAACCTCGGCACGCCGACCCCCTCGGGAGTCTCGCGCTGGTTGCTGGCCTCTGCCCACCCAGGAGGCGGGTTCCTTGCGATGCCTCGGGCCCCCATCCCCGATCTCCTTTCCACCGCCACCGCCCTCCACGCCCTCGCGGGGCTGGGGGCGCCGCTCCGCCCGGTCCAGGAGGCGTGCCTCGATTTCATCGACACCCTCTGGACAAACGCCGGAAGCTTCCACGGCAACTGGACGGAGGAAACCCTCGACTCGGAGTACACGTTCTACGGCCTGCTGGCCCTGGGCCACCTGAGCGCCACACGCTAGGCGGGCCGACTCGATCGACGCGCCTCCCCGCTGGGCAGATTCCCCTCCGGAGCGGGGTGCACCGAGCACACGGAATCGAGGGGCGCCAACCCCGCGGGCGACCGGCCTCGGCGAGACGATGGGACCCGCAATCAGCGGCGGGTCTTCCGAAACCACTCGATGAACCGGGGAATCCCCTGCTCGATCTTGGTTGCGGGATCATACCCAAGGAGAGCCCGGGCCTTGGAAATGTTGGCAAACGTGATCGGCACATCCCCCGGCTGCGATGGCTGGCGATCAATGATCGCACGCTTCCCAAGCGAGGCTTCAATCAGCTCGATGAGCCTTGAGAGCGTCACGGTCTGGGATTCCCCAAGGTTGAAGATCTGGTAACCGAACTCCTTGCGGGTCACGGCCAGGATCCCGTCCACCGTGTCCTCCACGTAGGTGTAGTCGCGGGCCGCGGAGCCGTCCCCAAAGACCGGGATCGGCTTCCCGGCATCGATCAACTGCGCAAACTTGTGGATCGCCAGGTCGGGACGCTGCCGCGGCCCATACACGGTAAAGAACCGGAGCATCGTGATGTCCATCCCGTACACGTGGTGGTACACATGCCCCAGGGCCTCGCACGCCAGCTTGCTTGCGGCGTAGGGGGAGATCGCGGAAAAGATCGGGTCCTCCTCCGAGAACGGAACCCGGGCGTTCACCCCATACACCGATGAGGAGGAGGCAATGGTGACTTTGCGAACCCCCCGCTGCCGGGCCGCCTCGAGGAGGTTCACCGTCCCCTCCACATTCACCCGCTGGTACAGGGCCGGCTCCTGCAGGCTGGGACGCACCCCGGCACGGGCCGCCAGGTGGATGACCTGGTCGAAGCGGACGCCCGCAAAGAGCTGATCGAGCGCGGCACGATCACAAAGATCGCCACGCACAAAGGTGAAGGGGCTCCCTGCTTCGCGAATCTCTCGAAGGTTCCCCTCCTTGATCGCCACAGGGTAGAAAGGATTCAGGTCGTCCCACGCCCAAACGGCATGCCCCTGCTTGAGGAGTCGCTCACAGACATGGGAACCGATGAACCCGGCCCCCCCCGTCACGAGGAAATTCATGGGCGGAGCTTAGGGTCTCGGATCAGCCGAGGGCAATCTTCAGTACGCTGCAGAATCGGCTGCATCCTGCCCCCCCCCCAAGACGGGGGAAAGGCTCAACACGACAGGGAACTCTGGAGGAAAACCGGAAGGTGGTCGGCGCTGGATGTTAGGTAAGGAGTAGAGGCAGGTAAACAAAGTGGCATTCTACGAAACGCAGGCACCCGCGCCACTTCCATGTGAATATCCCAATCAGGCCCTGCGGAATTTTCGGTATGACCAGCGCCGACCAGGCGTTTTTCAATCTGTTCACTTCCGATCACATCCATATAGACACCACCGGCCATGAAAGGTTTCGAAGATAATGACGTTCTTATCTTTCAGGGACACCAGCCTCTCTTGGGGGCAGTTTCCCTTGGGGGGGAAGGAGGCTCACGGGAGTCTGTTGCAACGGGGCGGGAGCGGAATTTGCAAAACGAGCGGGGCGGGTCAGGCAATCGCCCGCCCCGCCCCGCGGCAGTAAGAAGTAGGCCCCTGGGCCCGTGGTGCCGGACGGGTCAGCCTTTGACCAGGGCGACGGCCGCCTCGACCATCTTCTCGGCCGTCAGGCCGTGGGCCTTGTAGAGCTCCTCGGCGAGGTAGGCGGACTGGCCGAACTCGCCATGGATGGCGAGGGTCTTCAGCCGGTGGGCGATCCCGGCATTCGAGAGCGCATGGGAGATCTGTGCCCCCATGCCGCAGATCGACTGGTGGTCCTCGATGGTGACGAGGCGCCCGGAGGCCCCCTTGACCGCGGCCCCGATCGTCGCGAGGTCAACCTGGTTGATGAACGGGTTGTTGATCACCGTGGCCTGGATGCCCCGCTCGGCAAGCTGTTTGCCGGCATCGAGTGCCTTCCCGAGCAGCGGGCCGCAGGCCACGAGGACCACGTCGCCCCCCTGCCGCAGCACCTGGGCCTTGCCCCATTCATAGCGGGCTCCCTCGACCCAGCTGACGGGATAGTTCTCGCGGCCGACGAAAAAGAGGCAGCTCTCCCCCTCCTTCCCGGCCTCACGATCCGAGGCCTGGCGCCGGATCGCCTGATACATGAAAGCCTCCGCCTCATCCGAGCAGGAGGGGGCGATGACCGCCGTATGCGGGATGGCGCTGGTGGCGGCGAAATAGGTCGTTGCCTGGTGAGACGCGCCGTCGGCCGCGTCCTGGAACCCGACGTGGGAGAACATCGCGATCACCGGGGCCTGGGAGAGCGCCGCCATCGTGAGGGGAAGGTTCCCCTTGGTGACGCCGAACTGCCCGAAGGTGTCCACGATCGGGATGAAGCCCGCCTTGGAGTAGCCGGCGGCCACGCTGATCATGTTCGACTCCGCGATCCCAACCTCGACGAACCGGTCGGGGAGGCTCTTCTGGAAGGAGCTGATCCCCGTCGAGCCTTGCACATCCGACGAGACCGAGAACACCGGAAGCCCCTCGACGGCGGCCCGCACGGCCCCCTTCGCGAGGCCTGCCTGGATCTTGTCCTTCTTCACACCGGGGGCGGCGGCCGGGGCACCGGCCGCAGCGGCGGCCTTCGCCTTCTTGGCCGCCTCCTTCTGCTCCCAGTCCTGGCGGAGCGCCTGCGCCCAGGCCGCGAACTCGGCCGGCGTCTGCCCGCCGTAGATCTCATTCACGAACTCGACAATCTTCTCCCCGTTCGCAAGCGGGAATCCATGGCCACCGGCGGAGTTTTCCTCCGTCGACTTGACCCCATAACCCTTGACCGTCTTGATCCAGAGCAACACCGGCTTCGAAGGGTTGGCCTTCGCCTCCTGGATCCCCTTCTCGATGGCGAGATACACGGCCTGGAGGTCGTGCCCGTTCGGCACCCGGAGGACGTTCCAGCCCAGCGCCGCCAACGACTCGAAGGTCGGCTGCATGGAGAAGGAGTCCTTGGTGATGCGCCCCGAAAGCTTGGTGTCGTTGTCCGAAAGCAGCGCCACGAAGGGGTTCATGCGGCCCTTGGCGGCGAGCCCGGGAATGGCCGCATACGCCTCCTTGGCCTCCCCTTCCATCGACGCCCCGTCCGAGATCACACACAGCGTCACCCGGTCGCGGCCGGCCTGGCGATCCGCCATCGCCAACCCCTGGGCCTGCGGAAACGCCGAGCCCAACGGCCCGTTGCTCAGCAGCACCCCCTCGGGATTCAAGTGGGACTCCCCATGGCCCGTGAGCTTGCTCTGGATGCTCCGGAACCCCTTCAGGCTGTCGAAGGTCATCCCGTCAAACCCGTAGTTTGACCGCAGCGCATAGATGCCGTTCTCGGCATGCCCCGCATCGTTCACGAAGTTGAAAGCCTCATGCCACTCCCGCCCCGGGACGGCAAAGAGGATCGCGTGGGCCGCCGCCAGCATCTCGGCAAACGCCGCAGGCCCGCCCCAGTGGCAGGCCGCCCCGCCGTTCACGGCATGGACGTCCATGAGCGCCACCAATGCACGCGTCGCCCGGGGACACGCCACCACCACCTCCTGCCCGGCAGCATTTTTCACCCGCACCGAATACTTCGGGGCCTGCCGCGGGGTCGGAGCAAGCCGCGACTTCAGGTTCAAGGCCTTCAGCGGAGGAGCGTCAACAGGTTTTGCAGCGGAGGTATCGGCAGCCATAGCGTCATTGTTCAAGTTGAGACAGAATCAAGGCTGTGCAGGTTAGGAGGCTCGGCTCAAATGTGAAGCGCGAAAATCAGCCGCTCCGTGCCCTCCCACACCCCCTCCCGCCTCCACCCTCACGAAAACCCCCAGTCCTCAGGGGCGCAGCAACTAAAGTAGAAGCTCAAGAAAGTTCTAAGGAATCCTTAAGCCGACCTCCATGAGGCCGATTCATACCGTTGACGGGATATTATGAAACTCGGAACAAGAATCCTCCTTGGGGCGACGGCTGCGGTTGTGGTCTCCACGCTCGCCGGCATCGCCACGGTCTCCATCCTCTCCTCGCGGAATCGGGTCACAGCGATTCAGGAGGAGATGAGCTCCATCATCGAGCAATCCGAGTCCGTTGCCGCGACGATGGACCGGATGCACGAGGCACGGGCGTTCAACGACGCTGATCTCGTCAAGCGGGCCCTGGATCAGGTCGGGCAGCGGCCGCTGAAGGAGGCCTATTCCGGCACCGACCTCTACACCACCATCCCGATCGTGGCGGCATGGAAAAGCGTCGCCAAGGCCGCCGAAAAGGATGGTTACGAGTTCTTCACCCCGTCGCGTCCCGGGGTGCAGGCGCGCAATCCCAAGAACGACAATGGAGCGGAGTTCGCCGATGCGTTTGCCGCCTTTGACCGGGGGGAAAAGGAGTATTTCCATCACGACACCGCCCGCCAGGAACTGACACTCGCCCGGCCCGTCCGCCTGAAGGCGAGCTGCCTCGGATGCCATGGCAACCCGGCGAAAAGCGCCTCAGGCGATGGCAGGGACATCCTCGGCTTCACGATGGAGAACATGAAGCTCGACGAGGTCAAAGGGGCGTTCGTCCTTCGGACCAAGATCACCCACGACCCGGTGGTCCGGGCCACCGCCACGTGGATGAGCATTGTCGGGGGCGGGGTGCTCGCCTTCTCGGTCCTCCTGTTCCAGCTCTTCAACCGGAAGTACATCGTGAGGCCCCTCAGCCTGAGCGTGGAGGAGATCGAGGGGGCCAGCCATCAGACAAGCCTGGCCGCGGAGCAGATCCGCTCCTCCGCAGTGACCCTGGCCGAGGGGGCGAGTGAACAGGCAGCCTCCCTTGAGGAGACGAGCGCCTCGCTTGAGGAGCTCACCAGCATGGTCCGCAGGAACGCCGACACCGTCGAAGGGGTCCGCCGTCTGGCGAGCGAAACCCGCGGGGCAAGCGAGAGCGGCAGCCAGTCGACGCACCACCTCAGCGAGGCCTTGCGCACGATCGCCGCCTCGAGCGAGGAGATGCTCTCCGCCGTCAACCGGATCAAGTCCTCCAGCAGCGGCGTGGCCAAGATCATCAAGAAGATCGACGAAATCGCCTTCCAGACAAACAT
>DMJJ01000400.1 GCA_003452185.1 Verrucomicrobiales bacterium
CCACGCGAGGCACGCCACCTTTTCAAGGTGCCCCTCCAACTGGAGCGGACGAGCACCGGCGGGGCCCGCCCCGGAGACATCCCAAACCGTGATCGCCTGTCCCCCACCCGTGGCGAGCAACCGGCTCTCGCGGTCCCAGGCGAGCGCCTTGACCTTGGACGGATACCCGCTCATGTGGAGCGGCTCCGGCCCCCGGAACGGCAGCTTCCAGTAGGTGACGGTGTTCTCCTGCGACCCGGCGGCCAGATGCCTGCCATTGGGGCTCCAGGCCAGGGAGACGTGGGCCGTCTTCCATCGCAAATCCTCATACGGCTTCGCCTCCCCGAGGCGAAGCAGCTGCACGCGACCAAAACAGGCGGTGGCGATTCCCTTGCCGTCGTTCCTCCAAACCATTGAGGAGATCGTGCTCGCGTGATGGGGGTATTCCAGGATCAGGCTCCCGTCGGCTCCCGCGATCCGGAGGACTTTCCCAGCCGCGGCAGCCAGAAGCGTTCCGTCGGGGGACCAGGCGAGATGCTGCACCCATCCCTTGTCCTGATGCTCCCGCACAAGACTCCCGTCGGTGGGATTCCACCACCGGACGCGACCATCCTCACCCGCGCTTGCAAGCCCGCCTGCGGACCAGGCCACACGCAGCACCCCAAACGCGTGGGCGGGCCAGCGACGGACGAGAGTCGGCCCGGAGACATCCACCAAGGCCAACTCGCCCGACCCGAGGGCCGCCACCACCATCCGATGATCCGGCGACCAGGCCACCTCGCGCACGTGGTCCCCGAGAAGGACCGGCTCCGGATTCGGCACCAACGGTGGAGGCGTCGGAAGGCTCATTGGATGCAGCAGTTGCGAAATCCCTCGGTCAGGGACCCTCGATCCAGATTTCGCCCGATGAACACCAGCGCGCTCTTTCGGGCCTCCCCCTCATTCCAGAGACGGTCGGGTTTCCCCTCAAATTGCATGTGAACCCCCTGAAACACGAACCGGCGGGTCGACCCCTCAACATTCAGGATCCCCTTCATCCGAAAGATATCCTGCCCCTTCTCCTTCAGCAGCCGGCTCATCCAGTCGTTGACCTTCGCTCCATCCAAAGGCCGCAGCTCGCTGATCCCCACCGAAGTCACCGAGGCATCATGGGTGTGCCCGTGCGCGGGGCCATGATCATGATCATGGTCGTGGGTGTGGGGGTGGTCATGGTCATGATGGTGGTCGTGGTCGTGGTCGTGCGTGGAGCCGAGGAAATCGGGATCGACCTCAAGGCGGGAATCAAGGTTGAACGCCTTGAGATTGAGGAGTTGGTTGACATCGAAGGCCCCACGTTCCACGCGATGCACGGCGGCCACGCGGTTCATGGAGCGGATCCGCCGTTCGAGCCGGTCCAGGTCGCCCGGGCCGACGAGGTCGGTCTTGTTGATCAGGATCCGGTCGGCGAACGCGATCTGCTCCTGGCATTCACGCGAGTCGTCGAGGTGGAGCCAGGCATGCTTGGCATCGACCACGGTGATGATCCCGTCCAGGCGGTAGCTGGCTCGCACCTCCTCGTCGACGAAGAAGGTCTGGGCGACGGGCCCCGGGTCTGCGAGGCCGGTGGTCTCGACCAGCACGTAGTCGAACTTCTCCCGGCGGCGGGCCAGGTTCGCGAGGATGCGGATGAGATCTCCCCGGACGGTGCAGCAGATGCAGCCGTTGTTCATCTCGAAGATCTCCTCGTCAGCATCCACCACCAGCTCGTTATCGATGCCGATCTCCCCGAACTCGTTTTCGATGACCGCGATCCGCCGGCCGTGGTTTTGGGTCAGGATCTGGTTGAGGAGGGTGGTCTTACCAGCCCCCAGGAACCCCGTGAGGACCGTGACTGGAATCGGATCTGCGCGCATCCCGACATCGAAGCGTGGAGCAGGTCGGCACGCAACCCGATTTCCGGAGGCTGGTCGGGGACTGGGCCGTGAGTCCGATCAACGGGGGGCGGCACCCGCTGCGCGCCCCTGCAGCTCGGAAATCCAGCGGGTCAGGGCCTCCTTGTTTGGGGAGACTCCCTTGAGCTCGGTGAGATAGTCGATCGCGCGGGTGAACCGCCCTTGGGACTCCTCCAGTTTGGCAAGATTCCCCAGCAGCGTGGCGTAGGCCAGGGTGTTCCTCTGGTCTTCCGGCTTTCCGAGCTCCTGCGCCTTCCAGTGACGAAGCCCGGCCTCCCAGAAGTTTCGGGCCCGGGCCGGGTCCTTATGCTGGTCGAGGCAGAGCTTCCCAAGCTCCGTCAGGATCTCATGGCTCGCGGGGTTCTCCCGGAGCCCCTCGCGTAGAAAGATCTCGGCCTGTTCATCCTTGCCCATGTTTCGCAGGAAGAACGCCCCCACGACGTAGGTCTGGACGCGCTGCGGGTCGAGCGATGCGGAAAGCTTGAGCCACGGAAGAATCTCGCGGGCCCGTCCGGCCCCGGAGGTGGCACCATTCGCATCATGGCCGGCGTGGTTGCTGCCCGCCCCCTCCGCTGCAGCACGCCCCGGCTCACGATCCTCATCCCCATCCCCATCCTCATCCA
>DMJJ01000131.1 GCA_003452185.1 Verrucomicrobiales bacterium
GCCTCCGGGAATCGCTCCCGGATCAGCTTGCGGATCCGGACCACCGCCTCCGGAGGCTGAAGACGGCGAAGAACCCGGCGTTCGACGCCATCCAACAATTCAAGCCAGTCCTCCAGCGGCGGCTCGGGGTGCGGGGCCCATTGGTCGAACCGCCGATGGCGGATAAAGAAGCTCCATTTGTCCCCCGTCTGCTCGGCATAGATCTGGAACTTTTCGCCCGACTCCTCGTCGCGACGGTTCCAGCAGATTTGTCCACGTCCGCTCATGCCTCCTCCGGAAGTTCGATGCTGGCCACCGCCATGGCGGCAATCCCCTCCTGCCGCCCGATGAAGCCAAGGGTTTCGTTGGTCGTCGCCTTGATCCCGACCCGCTTCGCCGGAATCCCAAGCGCCGCGCCGACCCGCTCCTTCATGGACGCGATGTGCGGGGCGATTTTCGGCCGCTCGGCCATCAGGGTGGCATCCACGTTGACGATCCGTCCCCCGCGGGCCACGACCTGCCGGCCAGCCTCGGCGAGAAACACGTGGCTCGGCGCCCCTTTCCAACGGGGGTCGGTGTTGGGAAAAAAGTGGCCGATGTCGCTCTCCCCCAGCGCCCCCAGCACGGCGTCCGTAATCGCGTGGCTCAGGGCATCGGCATCCGAATGCCCGTCCAGCCCCTTCGTGTGAGGGATCTCCACACACCCCAGCACCAGCTTGCGGCCCTCCACCAGCTGGTGCACATCATATCCAATGCCGACCCGTTGCATGCCGCCAGTATAGAATCCGGGGCGGCTCCACCAAGGATTTTCCCGGTTACTTGAGGCTCGAGAGAAACTCCACCAGGTTGCGGAGGTCCTGTTTCGTCAGGATTTGTCGCAGCTCCTCAGGCATGGGGGAGAGCCCCCGCTCCCGGGTCGCGATCTTCGACTTCGCCACATGGAGCATCCCTTCCTCCGGGGAGTTGATCTCCAGCTCGGTGTCGGTCTCCTTTTTCAGCTGGCCCGCATAGGCGCTCCCATCCTTCAACGTCACCAGCACCGTCTCAAACCCGGCGGCGATCTGGCGGTTGGGTGCCACGATCGATTCCAGGACGTACTCGCGCGGCTTCCGGGTGATGATCCCCGTGAGCTCCGGCCCCACCTCGCCCCCCTCCCCGCGCACCTTGTGGCAGCGGACGCATGCAACGTCCGCTCGCTCCAGAAAGACCTTCCGCCCCGCCTCGATCTCCCCCCCCTCGAGGCACTCCCGGTACTGGCCGATCGAGTCATCCCCCTTGCGAGCCGCATCGAAGGCCTTCAGCCGGGTCTTGATCCCGGGATCCGCCCGACGCCCTGCCGCCTCAAGGAGGTCGAGCTGCACCGCGGCGGGCACTTTCCCGGCCAGCAGCCTCTCCATCCATTCCTGAAGGAGCGGGTCGACGCCCGGGTCCTTCAACCCCCCCAGCGTCGAGAAGGCAGCCTGCTTCTCCCCGATCGATCCTGACTCCAGGGTCCGGGCCAACCGCTGCAACGCCTCACCCCCTCCCGACTCCCCCTGGAATCGGGTGGCATCCTTGCGCAACTCCTCGTTCGGGTCCGCCGCCGCCAGCTGCACCGCCTTGGTGAACTTCGGATCCTTGAGCTTCCCCAGCGCCTTCAACGCCTCGCGGCGTCCCCCCACCCCTGCCTCGCTGTTCGACACCAGGGCGAAGAGGGCCTCTCCCGCACCCTTCTCCCCCCAGGCCGAGGCGAGACGTGCCGCCTCCGCAGCAACCTCCGTGGGTTGGGTCGGGGCGAGCCATGCAGCCAGGGCCGCGGAGGCCGCCCTCTGGGCGATCCCCCCGTCGCGCGGCGGCACCGGGCGCCAGAGCCCCGTGACCGCGTCCCTCCCGGACGGGGCCGCCCATTGGCCGAGTCGCTGGAGCGCCTCGGCACGGATCGGTGTCGGGGTCGCGTCGCTCAAGGCGACACGAACCAACACTCCGGCCTCCGCCTCCCCGCCGATCCGGTAGTTGGCATTCACCACCCGACGCCAAAGCGCAATCGAACGGCCCTTCTCCCCCATCAGGGAGGCCACGGCCGGGAGCGCCCCGGGAACCGGCAGATCGGTGATCGCCCGCGCGGCCTCCGTCACCAGCTCCGGCTGCGGATCCTTCAGGAACCCGGCCAGCCGGGGGCTGGAGAGCCGGCGCAGGGCCACGATCGCCACCCGGCGCACCTCCTCCACCGGGTCGGATGCCAGGGCTGCCAAGGCCGGCTCGTCGGCCAGCCCCGCCAGGCCAAGCACCGCGGCGTGACGAACGTACGGGTCGCCGGCAGCGGCATTCGCCCGCGCGAGGTCGATAAACACGGAGCCAGTTCCCGCCACCTTGAGCTTCGCGAGGGCCATCCCGGCCAGGAAACGAACGCGCGGCTCGGCGTCCCGGGTCAGGGAGGCAAGGGCCCCCGAGGCCTCCTTCCACCCGGCCTCGCCCAACGCCTTGGCCGCCTCTCCACGAAGCTCAGGGGCGGCATCCGCCAGCCCACGGAGGAATACCGAAGCGAGCTCCCGACGACGACTCGGGGAAGCCTCCCGGCGAAATCGCTGACCCAATCCCCAGTAGGCATGGACCTTCGCCATGAGGTCCCCCTTCGATTTCAACACCCCCTTGAAGGCCGACTCCCCCGGGGCTCCCTTGTCGACCAACGCGAACTGCGCCCGCAGGCGGATCCGCTGATCGGCATGCGAGAGCAGCTTCACCAGCTCCCCGACCGAACGCTTTTCAAAGCCCGCGGCCAGCAGATCACGGGTCTCCAGGCGGAGCGGGTCCTTGGCCATCGCGGGATCCCCGATCCGGTAGATGCGCCCCTTGCCGGTCTTGTCCCAGCCCTCCACCCAATCCGACACATAGACGCCGCCGTCCGGGCCGATCTCCACATCGGTCGAGAGGATCTCAGACACCAGATGATCCCGGTCCACCATCTCCCAACCCGCCCCCTTCGGCTTCAGGGCAAAGGAGTGAACCCCCGACCCACGTCCTCCCGTGAAGTCGCAGAGGAAGAAATGATGTCGATACCGCTCCGGAAGCCCCGTCCCCGGATCGTGCGCCAGCCCGGCCGGGCCGCTGGCGATCGTCGCGATGGGGGGAAGGATGTACGACGGCTGCCCCTCGCCCGAGGGATAACACATCTTCTCCGCAATCCAGGGTCCGCGGGAGTTCGGACGATCGATGAACTGGAACCCGATATGCCATCCCGAGTCCCCCCCCTCCACCAGGGAAACCCAGCGGGCGGGGTCGCCCCCGTCGGAATTGTTGTCGCCGGTGAACCAGTTTCCGAATTCATCAAAGGCGATCTCCTCCGGGTTTCGCAACCCCCGGGCGACGATCTCAAGCCCCGAGCCATCGAACTCGCAGCGGTAGAACGCCCCGCACTCCGGGTTCGACACCGTCCGGCCATCCGGGGTGACGATATGGGCGCCACGGTCTCCGATCGTGAAATAGAGCCGGCCATCCGGTCCGACCGTCAGCCCGTGGAGATCGTGCCCCAGGAACCCCACCCGCACCCCGAACCCCTGGAGGAGCGAGTCGCGTTTTTCCGCGATTCCATCCCCGTCGTGATCCTGGAGCCGCCAGAGGTGGGGGATGTCGGCAAAGTAAACGCTCCCACGCCAGGCCAGCACCCCCGAGGCGAGCCCGTCGGGGATGGCGTTGTATCCGTCGGAGAAGATCGTAGCCCGGTCCGCATGTCCCGAACCGGAGGAATCCCACACCTTGCGGACCCGGTCCGACATACGGGTGTAGTTCGTGATCCGGGCCCCCTCATGGCGGCGCATGATGGCCACCCGCTCCTCCACGGACTGGGAGGCAAGCTCCTCGTCGAGCCAGTCCATGTGGCTTCGAATGTCGGTCACCCCGTCGCTGTGGCGGAAGGTCTCCACGACGTAGCACTTCCCCTGGTCGTCGAAGTTGAAGGCGACGATGTTGGCCGTCAGCGGCTCCGCCGCCCAGAGCTCCGCCTGGAGGCCGGAGGCGAGCCGGAACTTCTTGATCGCCATCTCCCCATCTTTGGAGGCGGCCGCCACCTTGGCCCCGGCGCTTCCCCCCCCGAACGACTCGACCCCGTCCGCCCCCCACACGGCGGCTCCCGGGGTGGAGATCAGGGCAAAAAAAACGGCCCATCGCAGGGCCCGACTCACATGGCATGTAATCATGGCAACAAGTACGCTCGAGGCGACCATAACAGACGCCCCGCCCGGAGGGGAATATTCGATCGAGTCGGCGGTTGTCCCCCGACCCCCCGCAGGCTATTTTGCGGCTCTCATGGTCTAATGTGGGACCGACGGCCCATCCGCCGTCGAATCATAGCCGATGAACACCGCTTCGCCAGCCCCCCGGGGGCATCGCAAGGCCCTTCTGCTGAGGGGCCTCCTGCTGGCTTGGCTTCTCCTCGGCCCGCCGATCCCGCGAAGCCACGCGCTCGAAGCGGTCACGCGGATCAGCCTCACCCAACAGTTCATTGTCACGGGCATCCCGCTCCAGCCGATGCAGGGAATCCAGCACGACCTCGACCGGGAGTACCTGGTCCTGGAGCCCGCCACCGCCGTCGTCTCGTGCGAGCGCATCAAGGAGATGCTGCTCCGGGAGCTGAAGCTCCCCGACGAATGGAAGGGGAAGATCCACCTTCGCCTCCACCCCCGGCCGCTCGACTCGGAGGATGAGGCGACTCACCTCACCATGGTCCCCAATCCCGAGGGATGGCTTTACTACCTGGATGCCCCCGACCGCCTGAGCCGGCGACGGTTCATCACCTCCATGGTCCTCGTGCTGCTTCAGGAACTCTGCAACCGGGGTGCCAAGGAGACGCCCGGGGAATACCCCCCGTGGCTCGGGGACGGCCTGGCCGCCCATCTCGAGTCGCTTGGCATCGGGGAGCTCATGGTCGACCCGTTCAGCGGCGGGACACGGCTTCGCCGGCACGATGGGTTTCAAAGCGCCCTTCGGGAACGGCTCCGGCGCACCCCCAGCCTCACCCTTGACCAGCTCAGCTTCCCGACCCCCGGAATGGACCCCATTCAGCGCTCCCACTACCGGGACTGTGCCCACCTCCTGACCACCGAGCTCCTCCACCTCGAGCGGGGCCCGGCTCGCATGGCGCAGATGCTCCGGCACAGCCCGGCCCACCTGAATTGGCAAACCGGGTTCCTCGACGCCTTCCAACCCGAGTTCAAACGGATGGCCGATGTCGAGAAATGGTGGGCTGTCAGCGTGGCCCACTTCATCGGGATGGAAAAGCCGAACGAACTCACCCTCCCGGAGTCGCTCGCCCAGCTGCGGGAAATCCTCGTCGTGCCGGTCCAGGTCCGAAATGCCGCCACCGGGGTGACCAACCGGTCGCTGGTTGACCTCCAGAAGGCGATCTCCGAGTGGGATCCCGACCAGCTTGACCCGATCCTCCAGAAGCGGATCAACCAACTCCAGGCCCTCCAGTGGAGGGTCGGGACACGGGTGACGGGGCTGGTCGCCCAGTATCAGAACACCCTCTCGGGGTACCTCGCCGAGCGGAAAACCGTCGGCACCTCCACCTCGCATCGGGCGCAGCCGGGAGCAAACACCAAGATATTGATCCGCAAGACCCTACGCCAGCTGACGGAGCTCGATCGGACCCGTGCCCGGATCGAGGCGGAGGAGGCCGCGCTTGAGGAAAGCCGTCGGCCCCGGCCCCCCCGGGCGATCCCCGCCGGGGGGGGATCCCCGGCTCCTTGACACCCCCTCGACTGCACCTATAGTCCGGCCTCAATGCATATGACGCCGTCAGTCCGCGACCGCGCGGACGCCGCTGAGGCATCCAAGATCGACTCCCTGAAGGCCTTCCGTTCGCCAGGCCGGGGCTTTTGGTCGGATGTGCCCGAAAGCGACTGGACCGACTGGCGGTGGCAGCTCAAGCATCGGATCACGAACCTGGCCTCCATCGAGCGCCTCATGCCCACCCTCACCCCCGAGGAACGGGCCGGGGTGCAACTCGCCAACACCAAGCTGGCGATGGCCATCACCCCCTACTTCTTCAACCTGATCGACCCGGCGGATGAACATTGCCCGATCCGCCAGCAGGTCATCCCACGGCTTGAGGAAACCCACACCGCCCCGTGGGAGATGAGCGACCCGTGTGGTGAGGACAGCCACTCCCCCGTCCCCGGGCTGGTTCACCGCTACCCGGACCGGGTCCTGTTCCTGGTCACCGACCGGTGCGCCGCCTACTGCCGCTATTGCACCCGATCCCGCCTGGTGAGCAACGCCACAGGCTACGACTTTCACCCCGAGTTTGACCGCCAGATCGACTACATCGCCCGGACCCCCTCGATCCGCGACGTCCTCCTGAGCGGCGGCGACCCGCTGCTCTTCAGCGACGAGAAGCTCGAGTACCTCCTCAGCCGGCTGCGGGCCATTCCCCACATCGAGTTCCTGCGGATCGGGACCCGCATCCCCCTCTTCCTGCCGCAGCGGATCACCCCGGCCCTCTGCGCGATGCTGAAGCAGTACCACCCCCTCTTCCTCAGCATCCACTCAAACCATCCCCGCGAGCTCACCACCGAGGTGCGCGACGCCCTGGGGCGGCTGGCGGATGCCGGCATCCCGCTCGGTAACCAGTCGGTTCTCCTCAAGAACGTGAACGACGACGCCGGAGTGATGAAGGCTCACCTCCAGAAGCTCCTCATGTGCCGGGTCCGGCCGTACTACATCTACCAGTGCGACCTGATCGCGGGCTCCTCCCACCTCCGGGCGAGCGTCCGGCAGGGGATCCACATCATGCAGCAGCTCCGCGGGCACACGACGGGCTACGCCGTGCCGCAGTTCGTCATTGATGCCCCCGGGGGAGGGGGAAAGGTCCCCATCAACCCGGAGTATGTCCTGAGCCACAACCAGGATCGCGTCGTGTTCCGGAACTTCGAGGGGAAGGTGTTCGAGTACCCCGAGGCGGCCGATGGGACCCCGCTGGCCCGTCCGGCCCAGATCTCCGAGACCGAGCTGGTGTAGCCCGCCCCCCCCGGGATTTCCCCCCCTCCTGCGCTGCCGTGGCCCGCGAATCCCAGTCGGAGAAGTCAGCCCGTCTGGCTCGCATCACCGCCGGGCTTCGCGAAGCTTACCCCGATGCCCATTGCGAACTGGTTCACTCCAGTCCGCTTGAGCTCCTGGTGGCCACCATCCTCTCGGCCCAGTGCACCGACAAGCAGGTCAACATCGTGACGGCCGACCTCTTCCGGAAGTACCGGACCGCCCGCGATTACGCGACCGCGCGGCTGGAGGACCTTGAGCAGGATGTGCGGCGAATCGGCCTCTACCGGAACAAGGCTAAAAACATCCAGGCGGCGTGTCGCACCCTGGTGGAGAGGCACGGCGGGGAGGTGCCCCGCACCATGGAAGAGCTGACCTCCCTGGCGGGGGTGGGCCGCAAGACCGCGAACGTGGTCCTCGGCAATGCCTATGGGATGAACGTCGGGGTCGTCGTCGATACGCACGTCGCCCGGCTCTCGGAGCGCCTTCGCCTCACGACCGAAACCGACCCGGTCAAGATCGAGCAGGCGCTGATGAAGCTCACCCCTCCCGGGGACTGGACCCTCCTGAGCCATTGGCTGATCTGGCATGGTCGGCGTCGATGCGCTGCCCGGAAACCGGACTGCGACGCGTGCGAGATTTCCCGCTGGTGCCCCTCGGCCACCCCCTCCGGCAATGCCCCCTGAATCCTGGCACCTGCTTGAATCCGGCCCCGGTCCCACCCCCCTGAACATGGCCTGGGACGAGGTACTGCTGGAGAACGTCTCCTCACTCGCCGCCCCGGTGCTGCGGTTCTATGCTTGGGAGGAACCGGCCGCCAGCTTCGGCTACTTCCAACGGCATGCCGACGTCGCCCGGATGACCCCCCTCCGCCCCCTCGTCCGGCGGCCCACCGGGGGAGGGCTTGTTCCCCACGACGCCGACTGGACTTACAGTCTGGTTTTCCCCCCCGGGCACGCCTGGTATGGGCTGCGGGCCGAGGAGAGCTACCGTCAGCTTCATGAGTGGGTGCAGGCCGCCCTGAATCTGGCTGGGGCCAAAACCGACCTCTCCCCCTGCTGCGCCAAGGAGCTCCCGGGGCAGTGCTTCGCGGGGCCCGAGAAGCACGACCTGCTGCTCGGCGGACGCAAGGTGGCGGGTGCGGCGCAGCGCCGGGCCAAACATGGGCTCCTGATCCAGGGGTCGATCCAGCCCCGTCCCCCGGGCATGGTGCGCGGCGCCTGGGAACGGGGGTTTCTCGACTCGGCCATCCAGCGCTGGGGGGTTGAATGGCGGCCCCTCCCCGGGATGAATTCCCTGGCGACCCTTGCCGCAGAGCTCTCCGCCCGCAAGTACGCCCAGGCCTCTCACAACGAGAAGCGGTAGCCTCGGGCAGACCGGCCCACGCAGCCTGCGCCGATCCGACCCGCCTCCACCTGCCCCCACCCCCCGACGTCGCAACGCTTCCCCGTGTGACGAGGGCCCTCTGGCATTGCCGCCCCCTGACCAATTTAGGGTCTGGCCTCAACAAACAGGGTGTAGTCGTTTCCGGTCGCCGGGCGGATTCTGCGATTGGAAACGGAAAGGTCTCCATGAAGCCCACCCAAAAATCAGGAACTCGGGCCCTCAAGCCCTCCCGGCGCCGGTCTGCCGCGGATCGCGCACGGGTGTCGGGGGATGTCCTTGAGCTGGTCCCTGCAAGGCTCCGCCTGCAGACCATCCTGGTGCCGGTGGACTTCTCGAAGGAGTCGTTGAAGGCGGTGAGGTATGCGATCCCGTTCGCGGAGCAATTTGGCGCAGGCCTGATTCTCGTGAACGTGGTTGAGCCACTGGCGTTCGCCGACATCTCGGCCTTTCCGTTGGCCATGGAAAACGAGCGGGTGATGGAGCTCTGCCGCAAGAAGCTCGAGTCCATCGCCCGCCAGCGGGCCGTGCCGCCGGGGATCATCCGCAAGACGCTTGTCCGACAAGGGCAGGCCTTCCAGGAGATCTCTGACGCGGCACGGACGCTGAAGGCGGACCTGATCATCCTCGCCACCCATGGCTACACAGGAATCAAGCACGTGGTGCTGGGGAGCACCGCCGAGCGCGTCGTCCGCCATGCCCCTTGTCCGGTGCTGGTGGTCCGTGACCAGGAAAGGGATTTTGCCTAATCCACCCCGCCAACCGGGCCGCAATGAGCCCCCAAAACCCATGGTAAGCCTTCCGTCTCCCGCAGCCCCTTTGCCCGTCATGAAACTCTCCGGCTCCAAGGGCCCCGAAACCGCGTTCGGCTGCGCCCGCGACTTCCTCGACAACCGGCTGGTCTACCTGGTGGTCTCCCCGCGCGCCCGCGGGCTCTCCATCGGGGTGAACTTCAACCCGGACAAGAAGTGCAACTTCGACTGCTCCTATTGCGAGGTCAACCGGGGGATTCCCTCCACGAACCCGGACTTCGACATCGACAAGATGCAGCAGGAGCTCGAGCGGACGATGACCTTCGTCCTGACGGGGCGGCTGCGCGAGCGGCCCCACTACCGCACGCTCCCGGATGAGCTCCTCCGGATGCATCATGTCGCGATCAGCGGGGATGGCGAGCCGACCCTGGCCCCCAGGTTTGCCCAGGGGGTCGAGGCCCTCATCCACCTCCGCGCCCGTGGACGGTTCCCGTTTTTCAAGCTCGTGGTGATCACCAACGCCTGCGGGTTCGACCGCCCCGAGGTCCTTCGAAGCCTGGAGCTCCTCACCCCCCAGGATGAGATCTGGGCAAAGCTCGATGCCGGGACCGATGAGTATCTTGCCCTCGTGAACCGGGCCGACCGGCCCCTGAGCGCCATCCTCGCCAACATCCTGCTCGTGGCCAAGGAGCGGCCCGTCATCATCCAGAGCCTCTTCCCCTCAATCAGCAGTGCCGAGCCGTCGGCCGCCGAGATTGAGGCCTACGTCGGCCGGCTCCAGCAGCTCCAGCGGGACGGGGCGCAGATCCCCCTCGTCCAGATCTACTCGGCCACACGCCCCACCGCCCGCTCCCGGGTCGGCCACCTCCCGCTCCGGCAGCTCAGCCGGATCGCCCAACGGGTGCGCGAGGCCACGGGGCTTCGGGCCGAGGTCTTCTGACCCTCCCGGGGCGTCGCGACCCCGCTGATTTCTATTCACTCCGCGCCCCCCGCGTGCTACACGGGTCGCGCCATGGAGACCGTACGGATCAAGGACCTTTCCCCGCTCGACCGTCCCCGCGAACGACTCGTTGCCTCCGGAGCCGATGCCCTTCGCTCCGCCGAGCTCGTCGCCATTCTCCTCCGCACCGGCCTGCAGGGAGCCTCCGCCCTCCAGGTGGCCGAGGAGCTCATGGCCCGATTCCAATCCCTGGGGGCCCTCTCCCGCGCCTCCCTGGATGAGCTTCGTGGGGTGCGGGGAATCGGCATCGACAAGGCGGTCGCCCTCCAGGCCGCATTCACCCTGGCCCGCCGCATGGCGGCCGAGGTTCGGCTGGAGGCCCCCCTGCTCGACACCCCGGAGCGGGTGGCCGACCTGCTCCGGGAGGAAAACCGCTCCCATGGCGTGGAGCACTTTCAAGCAGTGCTCCTCAACACCCGCCGACGGCTCATCCGGGTCGAACCGATCTCGCAGGGAACGCTCGACACCCTGCTCGTGCACCCCCGGGAGGTCTTCCGGCCCGCGATCGCGGCGGGCGCCGCCGCCCTGGTCGTCGTCCACAACCATCCGAGCGGCGACCCCACCCCCTCGGAGGCCGACATCCGGGTGACGCGAGACCTGATCCGCGCAGGACAGCTGTTGAAGATCGAGCTGCTCGATCACATCATCCTGGGACACCGATCCCAGGCAAGGCCCCGGGATTACACCTCGCTTCGGGAGCTGGGCTATTGGGCCGGCCAGTGAGCAGGCCCGGAGGGTGAAGAGAGAACTGCGGAGATCGGGGGGCAAGTGCCGGGATCTTACGATCCCCGCTACCGGGGGGCCGGACCTCAGGCGCTCGCCTTCACCTCAAGGACATCGTGGGGGCCCGCCTCCCGCTGCCCGGCCGGGCTCACCCGGATATAGCGCGCCTTCTGACGAAGCTGCCCCAAATCGGCCGCCCCCAGATACCCCATCCCCGACTGGATCCCACCAATCAACTGCGTCAACACGGAGTCGACCGTCCCGGAAACCTCCTTCAGCGCCTCAACCCCCTCCGCCGCCACCTTGCGGGTGTTGTCCTTGCTATGCCCATAGCGCGCCGCTGACCCCGCCTTCATCGCCGCCAAACTCCCCATCCCCCGATACTGCTTATAAAGCTTCCCCCCAATCTCCATGATCTGCCCCGGCGCCTCCGCACACCCCGCGAAAATCCCTCCACACAACACCGAATGGGCCAAAGTAAGCGCTTTTACGATATCGCCCGACTTTGTAATGCCGCCATCCGCCAACAGGGTGACGTGCTTCTTCACGGCGGCTTGGGAGGCGACATACAGAGCGGTGAGCTGGGGAATCCCAACTCCAGCAACGATGCGCGTAGTACAGATTGACCCCGGCCCTTGACCTACTTTGATGCAGTTGGCACCGGCTTCGGCGAGGAACTCGACCCCGGCGGCGCTGGTGACGTTGCCGGCGATGATCGGGAGGTTGGCGAAGGCGTCGCGGATCATCCGGACGGTTTCCCCGACTCCCTTGGTGAACCCATGGGCCGTCGAGACGGCGATCACATCGACTCCCCGTTCCACGAGCCCTTCGACATGTTTGAGGATGCGGTCGCGGTCGAGCTCGCCGAAGGCGTTGCGGGTGGCGGAGACGGCGGCCCCGCAGAGGAGGCGGAAATGGGAATCGCGGGCTGGCTTGAACTGGGCTTTTCGCTCCTGGGTGATCCGCTCCACGTCGCTCATGGTGAAGAGGCCGTGCAGGTGGTCGGAGTTGTCCACCACGAGGAGCTTGTGGATCCCGGGGTGGTCGTTGAAGAAGCGATCGGCCCGGCCGACCGGGTTGTTGCCGAGCTCCTTCTTGTGGATCGTGTGGACCTGGGCCCTCGGGGTCAGCGCCTCACCGACTTTCCGGGAGGCGTAGCGCGGCTTCACCACATGGCTTGAGAGGAGCCCGAGGAGTTTCCCCTCCTTGTCCACGACCGGGAAGGTGCTGAAGGCGAACTTTCGCTTCTCGATCATCTCGAGCACCTCGCCAATGAGCTGCTCCGGCTGCACCTGGATCGGGTCCTGGATCAGGCCGTGAACGTGGTTCTTCACCCGGCTGACCTCCGAAAGCTGGTCCCGCTCCGGCATGTTGTAGTGGAGGAGTCCGAGCCCGCCATTGAGGGCCATGGCGATGGCCAGTCGCGACTCCGTCACCGTGTCCATGTCGGAGGACACGATCGGGATGTTGAGGTGGAGCCCCTCGGCCAGGGTGGTTTCGAGCTGCGTGTCCCGGGGGAGCACTTCGGAGTACAGGGTCGCGAGCGTGACGTCGTCGTACGTCAACGCCGTCCCGCGGTGGGCCGAGAAGAAGGGATCGGCCGCCAGGTAAAACTGTTCGTCGATTGCCGAGTGCCTGGTCCGTGCTGCCATGGCTCATGATGAACGGCTTCCTTCCCCGCTGGCAAGAGGAAGCACAGTGTATCGTTGCCAGCCGGGGCGTGCTTCGATTAGCGTCCCTCGCATGGCTCGATGGCGGCCGCTCTTTCTTCTCTGCTCCGTCGCTCTGCTCCACGGCTGCACACCGCAGCCGGAGGGGCAGACTGAGGATCAGAAGGACCCCTTCTTCCAGCAGGGGCTGCGGCTCGACAAGGAGAAGGACTACAAGGGGGCGGTCGATGCCTTCGAGAAGGCGCTTCAGAACAATCCCCGCAACGTCCTGGCCCATTTCAACCTCGGGCGCCTCTACGAGGGGGATGGCCCGATGAACGATCCGGGGATCGCCCTCTACCACTACAAAAAGGTGATCAAGCTGCAGCCGAGCGAATACCCGGCTGAGATCGCCCTCTCGCGCATCAAGGGATGCGAGCAGGAGATCGCCAAGGGGGTCGCCCTGGTCCAGGCCGACCCCCAGGTGATGAACGAGCTGGAGCGGCTGAAGGAGGAGAACCGGGGCCTGAAACGGGATATCGAGACCCTCCGGGCCCTGGCGGCCAACCCGCCGGCGGTCTTCACGAACCCACCCCCGGCCCCGCCCCCCTCGGGCTCCCGC
>DMJJ01000488.1 GCA_003452185.1 Verrucomicrobiales bacterium
TCACGTCGGTGGCTACAGGAACCAGGCCGGGTCCTCCGAAGGGAATTGGCGGCTCTCTCACGAGAGCCGCTACCGCCGTCCAACCATCCAACCGTCCAAGGTAGCGGGGATCGTAAGATCCCCGCACTCTCCCTCCCCCCGTCCCCGCCCCCTGTAGCGACCGAGGTCACGAGGTCGTGCGCGCGAGCAATCCCCACCACCCCACCCCAGCACCGCACGCCCGCAGAGGGGGGAAGCCCGCTCCGCGCGGGCCCACCTCCTCACGTCGGTGGCTACAGGAACCTTTCGATCCTTCCCGGGCAGAAAAACCTCCCCAAGCCGGCAGCCGACGCGGTAGGCTTCGCGCCGCGGGGTGAGCATGGACTCGAGGACTTTCAACTACTACCAGGGACACGCATCCGAGGCGGTGGCCCGCCACCTGCAATCCGACCCCACGGCGTGGCGCGACCGCTTCCGCCAGGCATTCCCCGCCGGCGCCCGCGTGGTCGACATCGGATCCGGCTCCGGGCGCGACCTGGCCCTGCTCCTCGAGATGGGATACGACGCCTTCGGCTTCGAGCCCTCCGACGCCATGCGCGCCGAGGCCGTGCGCGCCTTTCCCCAGCTCGCCGGCCGGCTCCAGCCCCACCCGCTCCCGCTGCCCGAGGGATCCCACCTCCCGCCGGAGGGGTTTGATGGGATCCTCTGCTCCGCCGTCCTGATGCACCTCCCGGCGGGGGAGCTCTTCGATGCCGCCTTCAGCCTGAGGCGACTGCTCCGGCCGGGCGGGCGGCTCCTGGTGTCGATCCCCGCCGCGGCGAGGCCGGGGCTCGATTCCGAATCGCGGGATGAGGGGGGACGACTCTTTCACACGCTCTTTCCCGAGGAGCTGCTCACCCTCCTGGAACGGCTCGGATTCCGGCTCAAGGAACGGTGGGAGGAGGGCGACAGCCTGGCCCGTGCCGGGGTTCGCTGGTCCACCCTGCTCCTGGAGCTCTCGGCATCGGGCGCAACGCGGCCGCTGGAAAGAATTGAACGGGTGTTGAACGACGACCGGAAGACCGCCACTTACAAGCTCGCCCTCTTCCGGGCCTTGAGCGAGATCGGCACCCGCGAGCACCATCGAGCCCTCTGGATCTCGAACGACGAGGTCGCAGTCCCCATCGATGCCATCGCGGAGAAATGGCTCCGCTACTACTGGCCCCTCTTTGAGCCGGCGGACCGGGACGGCTTCATTCCCCAAAACCAGGGGGAGAAGCCCGGATCGGCCAAGCCGATTGCGTTCCGTCGGCAGCTCACCACCCTCATCCGCTCCTACCACGGGCCGAACGGACTCTTCCTGTTCCTTGCCGACGTGGCGGCGGGGCGGCTGCGTGAGGGCGTCGACACGCTCTATCGCGACACCCTCGGGACCCTCCGGCGGGCGATCAAGGAGGGACCGGTTGTGTATGCCTCAGGGAACATGTTCCGCTATGACCCCCAGGGGCGATCGGTTGTGATCCAGGCTTCCGCCTGGCGCGAATTCTGCGAGCTCGGCCACTGGATCGAGCCGGCCGTCATCCTTCGCTGGGCGGAGGAGACGGAGCGGATGTCCGCGGGCGCCATCGGTGCGGGGCGGGTGTTGGAGCTCCTCGTGTCGGACCCGGGCGGGGAGCGGCGTGCGACGGATGAGGCCCGGTCCGTGTATGACACGCTGGCGCCGAAGGAGTGCGTCTGGACGGGCCGGGGCCTTCGGGAGAGCTATGTCGTTGACCACCTGATCCCGTTCAGTCTTTGGCGGTGCAACGACCTCTGGAATCTCCTGCCGTGCGACCCCCGAGTGAACGGGGCCAAGAGCGACCGGCTTCCCGGGCGGGAGTTATTGTTGCGGCGGCGGGAGGTGATCATTGGGTATTGGGAGCGGATGAGGGGCGTCCATCCCCGGCGATTCGACCGGGAGCTGGTGCGGTTTCAGCGGCCCGGCGGAGGGGGAGGAGCCGACTGGCGCACGACCGCCTTCCGATCCCTGAGCGAATCAATCGAGCTCATCGCCCTCCAGCGCGGCACCGAACGGTGGGAAGTGTAGAGTCACCCGCCAGCAGTTCAGCCAGGTACCCTCCGCTGGGATCCAGGCTCCCAGGCCGAAGTCGATCTGCAGCTCCTGTCCCGGAGCACACTCCATGCGGCGGAACGGGATCTCGGTCTAGCGCTCAAGGCTGCGGACGAAGCGTGTGACCGAGTCATAGGAGGCGGTGAAGCCCTGCTCGAGCACCAGGTCCTGATAGATCCTTTGGACGGAAAGCCCGGCCTCCAGGCCGTTCTGGATGATCTCCCGCAGAGGGGCGCAAAGGCTGGTGGGACCCGCCTTGGACCCGATGGGCGTAATGGCTGGTTTTGACCGTCGGTTGACACCTCACGGTCACTTTGCTCGCAGAATGCTTAGCTCCTGAAACATCCCTACGGGGAGCGGGCACTCCAGCTTCCACTCAATCGACATGGGCTTTTCGCCCTCAGCTCGCTGAAATCCCAACGGGCCGCATGCGCGATACGGGTCGCCCTTTTCACGTCTCACAAACAATTGGAAGCTCCACCCGTTTCCAGGGCTTTCCAAGTAGCGCCGCCCCGCGGCCGTTCGGGGCCCTGCTGCATTCTGGCTCTGCCAGTGGAAGCGCTCGGGGCTGATGGCGTAGTCATGGTAGGCGATCCGATCGTGGTATCCCTTGGATTTGTCCAAGGTCACAAAAAACAGCTCCACCTTCCTTCCTGGCAACGCGAGGACACCGGCCTGAAAAGGGGGGCGGCGGCCTGCGGTCAACCAGCCGACTGCGGTCAGAATCTCGCGAATCTCATACCCAGCGTGAAGACAGAGCGGCAGATCCTCTAGACCGGGGATGCTTCGGGGCAATACCGCCGCGCGCGCATGCAGCACGTCCGCGAGTTCCCTCAGCTCCGACCTTAGCGCGGGGCACGCGGCTAGCCGGTGGAGAAAAGCCTCCCCGGAGCCGACCTGGCGGGCCTGCCCATCGACCTGGTAGGCGAACATCTGCAGTCTTCGCCGCTCCGTTTCAGTGAGCGATTCAGCGAGCGTGGAGGGCTGGCTGACCTTGCGTAGCAAATCGATCTGCTCAGGGTCTTCCACGTGGAGGAGAGCGGCGAAACGTCGCCCGAAGTAGCCGTCCTCGGGACCCTCGGGCCCCTTGACCACCCCGACATCGCGACAGAGCGCGGTCCAACCGCTCGGTTCGCTATCGCGATAGATCTCCTCAGGCTCCAGCGCCTGTTCCCTCAGGAAGTCGGCGAGCACCACAGCCGACCGACCGTGAAGAGCGACGTAACCCTGCAGCTCCGTGCGAACGCGCCGCCACGATTGGCTGATCGTTGAGCGAAGGCTCTGGAGCACTTGAGCCCTGGCTAACGGTTGAAGCTGGATGTGGCAGCCAGGGGGCAACGTGCTGAATCCTGTCTCCACCGCGGAAACCAGCTGACTCCGCGACAAACCGGTGATCATTGAGAACAGTCGATCGAAACGGAAGTCAACGCGGTGACGTCCGACAAAATCGAGAACCAGGCAGCTCTGCTTATTTTCAAACAACCGTAGCCCACGTCCAATTTGCTGCTGGAACAGGACCGGGCTCTGGGTCGGACGGAGGAGCAAGAGCGTATCCACCGAGGGGAGATCCACCCCTTCATTATAGAGATCGCACGTGACCAGTGCGCAGACCTCACCGCTGGCCAAGCGTTGCGGCGCTCGCCGGCGCACGTCTGGGTCTGTCGCCCCTACGACGCACACTGCGGGCAATCCCGCGTCATTGAAGCACCGAGTCATAAACTCGGCGTGCGCGACGCTGACGCAAAATGCGATCGTCTTTGTCTGCCTCGGATTGGCCGTCAGGCGCCGCCACTCATCCAGGACAAGCTTGGCGCGAACGTCATTTCCGGTGACAACTCGATCGAGCGCTTCGCGTTCCCCTGGTTTGTCCCAGGGGACCTCGGAGAAGTCCGATGTGTCGTCGCATCCGTAGTATTCGAACGGGCAGAGCAGTTGAAGATCAAGCGCGTGCCAGAGGCGGAGCTCCACAGCTGGCGATCCGTCGAGACGGTTTTCAAAGTATGGAAGGATGGCCTTGCCGTCCGAACGCTCTGGCGTGGCGGTAAGGCCCAAGAGGATCTGCGGCCGCACCGATCGCACGAACTCATCGAATCGGTTGGCAGCCAGTCGATGACATTCATCAACAACGACGGTGTGCCAAAACTCCTGGCCACACTCCGCTACCAGTCGACGTGCGCATACGCTGTCGATGGTGGCAAACAGGTGATCACGCCTGACCGGCTCCGCGCCATCAGCCAAGAACTCCCCAAACCCATGGTCGCGCAGAACCTCCCGATACGTCTTCATCGCCTGCTGTAGGATCTCTCGCCTGTGAGACACAAAGAGCAGCCGCGGGTGACCACCCACGCGCAGGCAGGTAGCTCGATAATCAAAGGCCGCAACGACCGTCTTACCTGTACCTGTGGCTGCCACGATCAGATTGCGCGTCCGGCCGTGATGTCGTTCGACGGCAAGTTGCTCAAGCATCGCCCTTTGGTAGTCCTTAGGCTGCAGGTCGAAAAAAGTCGTCGTCGCTGAGGTGTACTCGCCAGCCTCCCGCCGCAGCGCCTGCGACAACCCCGCGCGATGATCGGCATTGTCAGGATCGTAGGCCTGGAACTCACTGTCGTTCCAGAGCGACTCGAAGTGGGCCTTGGCCCGAGCAAACATGGCCGCCTGACCGTGTTCAGTGAACTTTACGGTCCATTCCAAGCCGCCAAGGAGCGCAGCTCCCGACAGGTTGGCACTGCCGACGTACGCACACCCGAATCCCGTAACCCGATGGAAGAGCCACGCTTTGGCGTGAAGCCGCGTGCGGCGGCCGTCGAGCGACACCTTGAGCTCGCAGCCAGCCAGACGAGCCAGGTAGTCGATCGCCTCCAGCTCCGTGGCTCCCGTGTAGGTCGTCGTGAGCACGCGCACGCGTGTGCGAGGACGGTTTTGTGAATCCACCGCAGTTGCGGATTGCAGGATGTCGAAGAGCTTACGAACGCCCGACACCGTGATGAAACTGACCAGGATATCAACTTGATCACAGCTGCTCAGCTCGTGCCGGAGTTCGTTGAGCAGCGACGGCGTGCCCTTGCCGGCCGTAAACAACCACGGGAGGGCCAGGCCCGTCTCGGGTGACGACGGCGTCCTAATAGATGGATGGATCGCCCGGAGGATCTGGGGCGGCTGATCGAAGTCCGGGAGCTCCAGCATACTGAGGCCGGCCTGCTTGCGGAGTTGCCCCAACAGGTCGTTGACGAGGGCGATCTGCCGCATCGCTCGCTCGGATTCATCCCCTCCCGATGCAATGTCATCGAGCAGTTGGGTCAGAAGTCCCGCAAGAGCGTTGGCGAGTCGTTCGGGGGCTTCTTCGGGATCTAGCTGAGACTTGTTGGATTTGCGCGAACTCCCCAGTTCGTCGAGAGCCTGGGCGAGCGGCAGGCTGATCAGTTTGTCATACAGGCCGTCAGGAAGTTCCATCGCTTGTAGGGCATTTAACCAGAGCTTCCGTGGGGTGCGAGTCATTCTTT
>DMJJ01000176.1 GCA_003452185.1 Verrucomicrobiales bacterium
AGCCCTTCCCCGAACTTCTGGTACGCGATTCCGGAAAGCAGCAGCACGAGTCGCTTGGCTCCCGAAAGGAGCATGCCGGCGTTGACGAGCGGGTCCGAGGACTCCTCCACCGGCGCGAAATCGAGCATCTCCTTGGAAACCTTGCTCACCGCGGCCATCAGCGGGAACCGCCCGCGCTGGGCGCGACGCATCAGGAGCCCCGGGATGAAGAGGCGGTTGATCTCGTTGGTGCCCTCGAAGATCCTGTTGATCCGGGCGTCGCGGTACCCGCGGGCCGCGGGGAACTCCTCCGTATACCCGTAGCCCCCGTGCACCTGGAGGGTTTCGTCAGCCACCTCGTCCAACACCTCGCTACAGGCCACCTTGAGGATGGAGCACTCGAGGGCGAATTCATCCAGGGCGCGTGGAAACGGCGGAGCGATCGAATCAACCCGCTCCCCGGTGGCCATCACGGCGTCGATGGCTGCCGCGGTCCGGTAAGTTGCGCTCTCGGCCGCGAAGAGCTTTGCCGCCTGGTCGCCGAACTTTTGCTGGACCAGGCCGAATGCGGAGAGTGGCTTTCCAAACTGCTGCCGCTCGCCGGCGTACCGCACCGCAGTGCGGAGCAGGTCCTTCGAGGCCCCGACCGCGCCGGCCCCGAGGCCGAATCGGCCGAAGTTCAGGATGTTGAACGCGATGTAAGCCCCCTTGCCCACTTCGCCGAGCACGTTCTCCACGGGCACCCGCACATCCTCGAGGATGACCCGGCGGGTCGAGGAACTCTTGAGTCCGAGCTTGTGCTCCTCCTTGCCGACCGAGACCCCGGCGAAGGCCCTTTCCACCAGGAATGCGGTGACCTGCTGGCCGTCCACTTTCGCGAACACCGTGAAGAGATCCGCCCACCCCGCGTTGCTGATCCACATCTTGGTGCCGTTCAGCAGATAGTGGGTCCCGTCGGCGGAGAGCGTTGCCTTGGTGCGCATGGCGAGCGCGTCGGAGCCCGAGGAGGGCTCGCTCAGGCAGTAGGCGGCCATCCACTCTCCCGAGGCGAGCTTTGCGAGGTATTTGGACTTCTGGGCTGCGGTGCCAAAATAGGAAAGCGGCTGGGTGCCAATTCCGCTGTGAGCCCCGCATGTGACACCAAATCCGCCGTTGCGGGTGAGCTGCTCGGCGATCCCGACCGAGGCCACCTTCCCGAGGCCCAGCCCGCCGTGATCCTCCGCCACCTCGACGGCCAGCAGCCCGAGCTCCCCGGCCTTGCGGAAGAGCTCCACCGCCACCCCCGGCTCCTGATGCTCTAGGGCCTCCAGCCGCGTCAGCACCTCCTTGTCCATGAACTTCTCGGCCGTGGCGGCCATCTCCCGGAGGTCGGGAGGGAGATCCTCAGGGATGAACACCACCGAAGGATCGGTCTCGGCGAGGAGGAAATTTGCACCCGTCAGGTGCCCAGGAAGTTTGTTGAGCTCAGCCATATCCCATTGCGGGCGACACCCACCGCGCCGCCGTTGGATCAAGATAACCCGCGACCCGGCAAAGCGCTAGAACGCATGTAAGAAATAGCACCCCACCCACGCTGCCGCCCCCCCGCGGCCTCCCGCGTTCATCCCTCCGGAGGGGTGAAACCGAACGTCGCCAGGAAGTCGCCCGTCGGGGCCTCGATCACGACGCTTCGTTTGTCAAATGGGTTGATGTACGAAAGGTGCACCGAGCGAAGCCCCAGCGGGGGCGGCTCACGGCGGGGCGGAACCGCGACCCCGTACAGCGGGTCCCCCACAACCGGGCATCCCGATTCCGCCGCATGAACACGGATCTGGTGGGTCCTGCCCGTGATCGGGCGGGCCTGCAGGAGCGAGCGCCCCAACCCCTCGGCCAGCAGGGTGAATTCGGTCTCCGCCGGCTTTCCGTGCCGGGGATCAACCCGCATCCGCCCGATCTGCCGCGAGTCCTTGTCAAGGGCCAGCCGACAGGTCCAGTTCTCCCGCTTCGGCCGCCCCTCGACCACCACCAGATACTGTTTCTCCATCTCCCGCGACTCAAACAAATGGCTGAAGGGACGCATCGCCCCGTGGCTCTTCACGAAGAGGAGAATCCCGCTGGTCTCGGCGTCGAGGCGATGAACGTTCTGCAGAAACTTCAGGTTTCGCGAGCGCGCCCAGTAGTCCTTGGCCCGGATGCCCGAGAGGAGCGCCGCCATCAGGTTGCGGTCGGTCTTCTGCCACGTGACCGGTACGAGCATCCAGCCCGGCGGCTTGTCGATCGCCATCACCGAGCGATCCTCATACAGGATTCGCAGCAGATCCCCGCTCCCCAACTCGATATACTCGGTCTTCGCCACAGGGGGGCAGCGTACGCGGATCGCGCCCGCGATGGAAGCACTCCCTGCGTCACCGCGCCACCGCGAATCCAAACCGCACCCGGGGTTGACTTCGGATCACACGCGCGTATGGGTTGCGGGGTGCGGCAACTCTTCTCCCCACCCAGCCTGACCCGGCGGCGAATCGTCGCCGGATACGCCGTCGCGGTGGCGGCGGATGCCCTGCAACTCCTCCTCGGCCCCTTGGGCTGGGCCTTCATCGACGAGGGGATCGACCTCGTGGCGATGGTCCTGCTGACCCTCACCCTGGGGTTCCATCCGTTGCTCCTCCCCACCTTCATCGTCGAGTTCATCCCCGTAGTGGACATGCTCCCAACCTGGACCGGCTGCGTCGCCATGGTCCTGGCTTTCAGGCGACGGACCCCCTCCTCCCCGCTCCCGACACCGCCCGACTCCCCCCCGTCCGGTCCGGTGATCGACGTTTAGGCGCCGCCATTGGCCCCAACCCTGCTGTATCGCGTCCTGATGGCACGCTGACTGCCTCAGCTGAGGGAGTTGTGCCGGCATGGCATGCTGAAGCAAACGCGATCCATGGCAACATGAGCTCCAACAGGCGCCCGGTTCACCCGCCCAGGCGCAGGGGAAACCCTGCCGCATTGGTGCTTTTTGCCGGGCTCTTTCTCACCGCCCTGCTCTGGAATAATTCCGAGGAGATGGTGGAGCGTTCCGAGCGGGTGAGGTTCCAGCACTTGGTGGAGAAGGGATTGAACGACGTCCACCGTCGGCTGGAGAGTTACGACCGGGCGTTGCATGGGGCCGCGGGCCTCT
>DMJJ01000585.1 GCA_003452185.1 Verrucomicrobiales bacterium
TCAGGCGGGGCGGGTCCTGGTCGGCCGTTGTGAAATGGGAGATGAAGGGGGCGTCAAGGGCGCGGCCCACCAGGTCCCGGGGGCCGGTCGCCGCCACCCCCCCGAGTGCGTCGAGCAGGGTTCCGTTGACCACGATGACATCGTAGTTGACCTGGCTTTGGAGCGGGGAGTCCGGGGTCAACCGGACAAGGCTGCGCGCCGGGCCATCGGGAGCCGCAAGCAGTTGCAGGCGGCCCGGGACGATTCCCCCAGCGGAGCGGAGGTAGATCCCGGTCGCGGAGAGGCTGGCAGGGTCGATGACCTCCGTGAAGGTCACATCCACCGAGGCCTGGATGGAAACCCCCACCTCGGTGTTGGCGGGGGAGACCTTGAGGACAGCCGGGCTCGCCTCGTCGAGGGGGAGGGAACCGAGGTCGACCCGTTCCGCGTTCCGGAGCAGGGTGCCGCTGCGCCGCACGATACCGTTGAACCCGGGGGCGATGGCCTCCAGCTGGAACAAACCGAGCGGGATTTGGTCGACCTGGAATCCCCCCGTGGCGTCGGTTCGGGTGACGGCCCGGCCCGGCAGCCCGGACTGGGATGCAAAGGTCAGCAGGAGGTCGATGCCGGGGACCGGCGTTTCGCCATCGGCCCGAACGACACGGCCGGCCACCGATCCGCTCGACCCGAGCGTGAGGTCGACGGTGTCGGACTGGCCGTCGAGGGTGAGGGATCCGTTGTGAGTTGCGCTCAGGGCCTGGGAGGTGACGGTGATCCGGTAGGCCCCAAGCGCCACGCCATTGAACCCGTAGTGGCCCGACGGGTCGGCGATCCCGACCAGCGAGTCGCTGGTGCCGGGGGCCTCCATGGTGAGGAGGACCTGGGCACCGGGCACCCCGGCCGCACCGGCGCTGTCGAGGATCCGCCCGGAGACGCTTCCCACACCCGGAAGCTGCACGAGGAAGTCGGGGGCGCTCCCCGGCCGGTCGAGGGAGAGATTTGTCACGGTGATGCTGTGCTGGTGGGCCGGGTCGAGGCTCGCCGCCCGGAGCCCCACGGTCCCGAGAGGGAGGCCGACGAACGTCACACCACCATCGGGGCCGGTATCGGCCGAGAGGGCGCTCGATCCGAAGGTCAGCCGGACCGTGGCATGGGTCGCTGGTGCCCGGCCGCCGGGTTCCAGCACCACGCCATGGAGGGTTGCGAGGGCCTGGAGGGGAATGTTGACCTCGAGGCTGCCGGCGGACGGGCTCAGGGTGCCGGTCTGCATCCCGGTGGCCCCGGAGGCGGGATCCGCCGCCGAGAGCGTGAGCTCCCCGGCGGGGGTGCCTGGAAATGAGAAGCTCCCGTCCGGTCCCGTGGTCACGGTGCGATCGGGGGCGAGGCCCTCCCGCACGGAAAGGGTCACTGCGGCCCCGGGAAGCGTCCCGGTGCGGTAGCTGTTGATCACCACCCCGTGAACCTCTCCAAGCGCCTGCTCGACCAGCTGAACCCGGCGGGTTTCCCCTTCGGTCCCGAGCGCGACCGTCACCGTCCCAACCCTCCCGTTCACCGCGTCCTGCCCGACCAGCCGATAGGTGCCGAGCGGGATCCCCGTGACGGAGAAGAGGCCGTTGGAGTCGGTTGTCGCGAACCCCAGGGTCCCCACGGAGACCTGCGCGAAGGCAATCGGTGTCCTGAGGTCCGAGGCGAGGAACGTGCCCGTGAGGTTCGCAGTGGGGGTGAGCGTCACGATGACGGCGTTGGTCGTGTTCCAGTCGACCACGACCGAGGACCGCCCAAAGAGAGTGGTCGGTCCGCTGGGCTTCTGGGCACACACGGCGTAGGTCCCCTCGAAGAGGTTGCCGAACCCCTCCTTTCCGGCGGCATCCGCGACCCCGTCATAGTGGTCCTGTGGGTAGCTTCCCTGTTCGAGGCGGATCGTCGCGCCGGCGGCCGGGGTGCCGTCCGCCTGAAGGACCGTGACGCTGAGGGCGCCCCGCCCGAGGAGTTGGACATCGACCCGGTTGGTGATGCCGGCCACGACATTCACGGCGGCAAGCCCCTTGAGCCCCGAGGCCGGGTCCTCGGCCTCGACCGAGTAGCCCCGGGCCGGAAGCTTGATCTGGGTGTCGAAGAAGCCGTTCGTGTCGGTGCGGATGATGTAGTCGCTCCCGAAGCTGATCTTCACGTTGACGTTGCTTCCCGCCGGGCGTCCGCCCGGGTTGAAGACCCGCCCGACC
This sequence comes from Verrucomicrobiales bacterium, assembly GCA_003452185.1. Taxonomy (GTDB): domain Bacteria; phylum Verrucomicrobiota; class Verrucomicrobiia; order Limisphaerales; family UBA11320; genus UBA11320. The sequence goes on from DMJJ01000585.1 coordinate 2,202, forward strand.
AGTCGGCCGTTCACATCCTGGGCCGGCGGAAACTGGAGGACCAGGTTCGTGGCGTTTGGATCGAGCAGCGTGGTCTGCCCGCTGATCGTGATCACGCTCGGGTAGAATGGGGAGGCGGCCTGGAGCCCCCAGGATCCGGTGAGCGCCTGGCCCGGGAACTGGAAGTTGCCCAGGGCTGGGTCGGAGTTCATTTCGCCGCGGATGATCGTCGCGGGCATCCCGTTGGCGAGCGGGCCGATCCCTGTGAGCCGGACCCGGGCCCCGATCGGAACCCCCTGGCCGTTCTTCACAAGACCAGCGATGGTGCCGCTCCCCAGATAATGGATGTCGGCAACGACCGTCTGCCCGTCGAAGCTCACATCGGCTGAGGTGAACCCCCAGACCCCGGGGTTGAAGGTGGCGCCGGCCCCGTTTAGGTACGGATCGCTCACCCCGGTGAACACCGAGTACGCCTGGCCGATGGCGGCCTTGAGCTGGTCCTCGGAGCCGCTGTCGACCGCCTGCTGGAGCGCGGCGACATCCACGGTGGCGGCGGTGCCCGGCGCCGGGGCGCTGAGGGTCCTGTGCCCGAGGCCGATCCCCTCAAAGGAGTAGTTGCCCGCCGCATCGGCGACGACCCATTCGAACCCGTTCTCCTCCGGCATGCAGACCCGGACATTCGGAACAGGTGCCCCGTTTGAGTCGAGAACCCGCCCGATGATGCGTCCCGCGGGGGCGAGGCGGATGACCGCCGTGTTGTCGAGTCCCGGGAGGACGTCGATCGAGGTGCTCCCAAGCCTGGGGAAAGTGATCCCGGCGGCCGGGTTCACCGGGAGCCCGGCGCTGATGGAGCGCCGGCCGGGCGGGACGCCGGTGAGGGTGAAGAGACCGTTCGCATCGGTCCGGACAATGGCCTCCCCGCCCGCGACCAGTGCGTCGGCGACCGGGGCCCCGGTGCTGGTCTCAACCCGTCCCACGACGCGTGAGCTCTCCTCGAGGATGAGGGTGACCTGGTTGGTGAGCCCGGGGGAGGCGGGGACTTTCTCCCGCACCCCTCTGTGCCTGCCGTCGAAGGAGAATGCCACCAGGTCGTAGGTGCCGAGGGGAAGCTGGGGAATCGACCAGAGGCCCGAGGCGTCCGTGGTCGCCGAGGCGACCACGGTCTGGAGGGTCGACCCGACGAGGGTTCCGACGAACACCTGCGCTCCGGGATGGGGGGTGATGCCGTCGTGCTCCAGAACCTGGCCCAGGAGGCCTGTGAATGGCGTGGGAGCCGGACTCAGCACCACCGGGACATCGATCGTCCCCCCGGGCGTGGTGAGGTCTGCGGCGACGGTTCGGGAGAGCCCGGCACTGCTTTGCGCCTGGAGGGTGAAGGGGCCGAGGGGAACGCCGGCAAAGCTGAACCTTCCGTTCATGTCGCTGAGCATCCCCCGTGGCTGTTCCCGTGAGCCGGGGTCGGGGTAGAGGTTCACGGCGACATCCCGGAGCGGCGTGATGCCATTGGACGCGAACACGGTCCCGCTCACCGACCCGCGGCCGCGGAACCGGAGTGCCACAGGGACGACGGTGCCGATGCGCGCCGAGCCGGCCGGGGCCATGTCCCGGAGGAGGGCCCGGTCAATCCCCTGGGCTGCCGTGATCGCCTCCGGGAGGGTGGGGGCGTTGAACGCGGCCAGGAACTCCTTCTCAAGCCCGGTGGAGATCACCAAGTCGTAGAGTTTTTGTCGTGCCAGGGCATCCCCGGACGAGGCTTCCATGATCGCCTGGACGACGTTGGCGGGCAGCCCCCGGGTGTCCGTGGCGGAGACCGAGTAAGGGGCGTTGCCCAGGATAAGGTCGAACACGAAGTAGCCCTCCGGGTCGGTGTTGAGTTGACTGACATGGACGGTGAACGGCTCGCACCCCTGGATGGGGTCGTCCATCTGATCGTAAATTGTGAGGGTGACGGGGATTCCCCCCGCCGGGTTGCCGTCGGATCGTACGACCCGTCCCCGGACTCCGATTCCCTCGGTGATCGGGCTCTGGATCGGCAGCGTCTCCACGATGAGCGGTTCACCCCGGACGTCAGTCACCCCTGAGGCCGTGAGCCAGCGGGGGAGGATGCCCCCGACGGGCTGGCGCATGTTGAGCAGGGCGACCCGTCCGCCGGGCTGGATCTGGACCGATCCGGCGGAGTTGCCGTTGTCCAGCGTGTAGGCGGCGGGGATGTTCACCCCCTGCTGGTTCATCGGCTTGGAGTACAGGAGGGCCAGGATCGTGGCGTAGTTCTGCGCGGGCATCCCGAGGCATGAGGGGCTGGGTCTGCCGGCCAGCACGGTCGGGTCCTGCACCACGCCGACCAGGTCGGGCGGGTTTTCAACGACCGGGGTTACGAGGGCGGCGAGCGTGCCGTCGATCGTTCCGTCGCAGTTCGTGTCGACGAGGAGCCCGGCGGAGGGGTTGGCCGGCGAAAATGTGTAGCAGCTGTAGAGCGGCGGGTCGTGGAGCGTCCATTGGAACCGCGTGCCGGTGCCGTTGGTTCCCAGGACCAGGAGGGCCAGCTCGGCCTGTGGAATGGAGTTCGTCACCGTCCAGCGGAAGCTCCCGGTTCCGCCCGCCCAGGACCCGGCGACGGTCCAGGCCCCGTGGGGTCCGCGATATCCAAGGACCCCGGGGAGGAGACTGGTGTCGGGGCCTCCGGTGCCCGCATCCGTGCTGTAGGCAATCTCGAGGGCGGGGTCACTCCCGCTGGCGATCGTCCAGGGCTCGGAAAGCCCCGCCAGATCTCGCGAGCGGTCAAGCAGTCGGGCAGTCGAGTCCGGCGGCTCGGCCTGGTCAAGAGCCTGGGCGATGGCTTCCCGGTAGGCTCTGCCGGCGTCGGTGGTCCTGAGGATCTGGTCGAAACCGCTGTCGAAGGAGCGGCCTCCCTGCCAGTCGAGGAGCAGGTCGGGAAGCACCCGCTTGAGGGAATCACCGTAGCGGAGTCGCTGGCCGGCCTCGGCCATCTCGAGCACGCGACGGGTGATGATCGACCGGCTCGCGGGGATGACACCGGAAGGAAGCTGTGCGGCGGTCGCCACACTGAGCGCCTGGCCGAGAACCCGGCTCATGGCAAGCAGGAGGGCATCGGGAAGCGAGTTGACGTAATCGGGCATCCCGATGGTGTCCGGGGAGAGGGCCACGCCACGCTCATCGACCCCCATGTGGAGGCGGAACCGCCCTGTCACGGCATCGTCCCCCGTGGTGAGGTTTGAGAAGCTGATCGCACCGGTCCGCTGGGCCAGCACCCGGTAGTGGGCGGTGGCGGTCTGCCCGGGGGGGATGTTCCCAAGCTGCACCGTCTCGGGGCTCTGCAGGATCCCGCCGCTGAGGCTCGCCTGGGGAAGGGTGACGCTGACCTGGTTCGCGGGGCTGCTGGAGGTGTTCAGGATCGTGACATAGGCGTCGTAGGGCTCCCCGGCCCGGGTGGTCCTTGGATGGGAGAAGGCGAGGGAGAAGGTGGGGTTTCGCACCAGGACGGCACCGGAGGCCTTCCCGGTGATCTTCACCAGGCCTGCAGCCAGCCCGTCGAGGTCGGCGGTCAGGCTCAGATCGAGCACGTGGAGCCCCTCCTGGAGTCCCTCGACGAGAAACTCCCCCTGGCCGCTCTCCCCGGAGTAGAGGCGTGCGATGTCGTCCGATGTCCCCGTCTTCCCATCGGGCCCGGGGCGAACCACGGGGACGGTGGTTCGAATCACCTTGTCGGGTCCGACTCGCGCGAAGCGGAGCGGGTCGTCTCCCGGGGCGTCGTAGGTGCCGGGCAGCAGGTCGGGCCCGGGCGGGAGGGCGAGCTGGGCCTGGACGTTCAGGACGCTGAGCCCCGAGCCCGCAGGGGCGCCGTTCTCGGTGAAGATCTGGACGCTGAAGAACTGGTGGAGATAGCCAATGTTCCCCGGGATGACCATCAGGGCCGGGATCGGAGGGATGCTCAGGGCAAGGTCCTGATCGTTGGCCTCGACCTTCTGGAAGTTGATCCCCTGGATGTCGATGTTGAGCCGTGCGCGCTGAAGCTCCGGGGGGAGCTCCACGGTGGAGGAGATCTGCTGGTTGATGCTGGCCGCCTGCACCAGCTTTGCCTCGAGCTCCGCCTTGGGAATGATCTCCCCGGTCCCGGAGAAGGTCGGGGTCACCACGGGGAGCCTCACCGGGATGGTTTTCCCGTCGAGCACGAACCCGACCTCGAACTCCACGGCCCTGAAACTCGACTGGTCGACGGTGATCCCCTTCTCCTGGATCTCGTCGTAGGTGAGGGGGCGTGAGGTGACCCGCGAGATCAGGACCTCGTCAAAGACGTGGATCGGGATGCTGGATGGGGTGGCCTCCATGCGGACGGCCCCCGTGGCGGAGTCGACCAGACGGATGTTGTCGAGCTGGTAGTCCCCGACCAGGTTGAGGGGCGGGAGGAGCATCGGCTCGTTCACGCTGCTCACGATGCGGCGGGCATCGAACGAGGGGCCGTGGAGGAGGGCCTCCAGGTGGGCCCCCGCGGTGAGCGCCGAGGCGGATGCCCCCGATGGATCGGGTCCCGCGACCGCCACGCTCACGGAGCCGGGAATTCCCTTTGGCACCGAGAGCACGGGCGGGGTCACCTTCAGCTGCGCTCCGTCGATCCGGTAGGTGAGCCGGGTCAGCGGCTCGGGCGGGGTTGCCCGCAAGCGCATCGATGTCGGGACTCCAAGCACCAGGCAGGCAGCCCCCATGAACCTGAGGAACGGGATGAGTCTCATCGCTGGTTCCTCCTTCCCGGGCAGATGTCCCCGGTGCCGCACTTGATGTTGGGAGGAACGGGAACCACCACGAATGGAACCGTGGGGCAGGGGTTCGCGGGATCAAACAAATAATAGCGGAACCGGATCCAATTGTTGCAGCCGTTCGGCTCCCACTCGGTGGCGTAGGGCGGACCGGTGCCCCCGGGGGGATCCCCTCCCGGAGGGGCGTTGCCGGCGGCCGAGATCACGATGTCGACGGTATGGGGTTGACCGTAGTTGGCGGGAACCACGTCCTCCTGAACGAAGAAGGGGGTGATCCCACGCGACGGGATGACGTAGTGCTGGCCCTGGGAGTAGGAGAACTCAAAGGGGGCGAAGTTGTTGGTCACACTGGTGCGAGGCTCGCCGTCGACCCACATCCGAGTGTCGACATCGCGGAGCGTCTCCGTTCCGAGGTTGGAGGCCCGCAGCACGATGTCGAGGGCGGCGTGGTGCAGGAGGTCGTGGCGTGACGGCGGATTTGTCACGCCGCTCTCGAGGAAGTCGAGGTTGTTGGAACGGGAGAGGAATTGGTCGTGAGCCCCTGGGAGCCCGTTCGTCTCGATGTAATGCATGTAGGTGTCGCGGCTCGGCGTGGTGTCCCGTTGAACCTTGCGAATGAAGTTCAGGGCATCGGCGAGGTACCGGTTCGCGCGGCACTCGTCGGAGAGCAGGTCACTGACGAAGGCCGGTTGCGCGACCTTTGCCAGTGCAGACCGCTCGATGAGGTTCATTTCCTCCGCTGAAAAAAGGCTGGAGAACCGCGTCTTCGCCATGGAGGCGATGTAATCCTCGAAGGTCTTGAACGGGGCGTTGGTGTAATCGTGTTGCGTGATATAGAGGTTTGTGACCGTGCTCCCGGCTCTCCCGACGATCTCGGCGAGCGTTGCGCGGATGGCCCCTTTGCCGGCCTTCTTGATCTGCCCGACGAAGGTGTCGTAGAGGAAGTTCTTCGCCTTGGGGTTTGGCTCCGCGGGGTCGACCATGTCGACCGCACGGAGCAGGATCCCGCTCTTCAGGGCGGTGTGCTCCTGAAGGACACCCCACTCGTACCCTTCCACGGGAGGGATCCCGTTTTGAGAGGTGCTGCCCGAGGAGAAGACCTGGGCTTGCATGTTGGTGTAGATCCGGCCGAGGTTCAGGCCCTCGTAGCCGGGGACCCAGCGTCCCTCGAGCACCCATTTCAGCAGGAGCATCTGGCGCCCGTGCCCCGCATCCCCTAGAGGGTCGTCCCCCTCGTTCGGGGGGCGGTCGAGGTGGAAGATGCCGGATTCGAAGTTGTCGAGCCGCTCGGGGAAGAAGCTCACGTCGGGGAGGATCGGGAGGAAGTCCGGACGGCTCCGAACGCGGTCAAAAATCTTGGCCACAATCTGGGCCGGGGTGTCGGGCCGGGCCTCCACGGCGGGCAGGGGTCCGGCTGCAGGGAGTCCGGCCCAGGTGAGGAAACCGCTGCCGTCGGGGGATCGGGACTCGAAGCCGGTAGGGAGCTGGTAGCGGTAGGGAGGCGGCCCGGCGGGGTTCTCCGGGCCCTTGTGATACCAGTTCCCGGTCAGCACCGAGGGCTGGTAGGCATTGGCCGGGTTGAGCTGGACGCGGTGCCGCACGTTCGCGGCATCGACCTCCAGCGGGAGGAAAAGCTCGAAGTCATGGTCGCTTCGCCCCGGGGTGTAGGCCCCACGGCAGGCGATGCACGGGGCCTCGGTCCAGAGGCAGGCACCGCTCCCCTGTTCCAGGATGGCCATGTGGGCGGGGTCGAGGAGGAACCCCTGCGTGAGGGCATCCTGGCGGGCGAGCCGGATGATCTCCAGTGCGGTCTGCTTCTCCTTGTCGAACAGCGGGCAGGGGTCGGTGTCGGCATCCCCGCCATAGGAGAGCTTGATCGGCTTGGAAAGGTTCCCAGCGTCATTCTGGACGATCGCAAACAGCCGCGCGTTGGGTCGCAGCAGGTTGGTTACGTTCAGCGTGGGCGGGTTCCCCGCCAGCGGGAGCCACTTGTCATCCTGAGGGGTGCCGTTCGCGTCGACATCCTCGGCCACGAAGACGATGTTGTTCGTCCGGGTGATGGGGGTCGGATTGGTCCACTCAAAAACGAGGTTCGTGACGGCCGCCTCCTCCTGGACGTGGTAAGCGAGGGTCGGGATGGAGTAGTCGTTGAGCCCGTTTTCGGCCCGGATGAGGGACGCGGCATAGTCGACGCCCGCATCGTCGTGAAGATACGTGATGGTGCCACCCGAGATCTTCATCTCCATGCGTGTGCCCGCGGGAACGGGAAGCTCGTTCCAGGTCCAGGACTGGACCGGGGCGGCACTGGTCTTTTGTACGGCGCGCACGGAGGCGGGATTCTTGCCGGTCTGAAACCGGATGGTGGTGTCGACGCCGCTCACAAACTCGACCTCGGTCACGTCGGGACCCACGGGGAGTATGTCCGCCCCGTTGATCTGGGGGATGAAGGCGTTGAGGAGATCGTTGCCCGTGCCCGCCGCCTGCTGGTAGAGGGCTTGGATGTTCGCCGGTATGGATTGAAGGAGGCTCTGAGCTCCGTTGAGCGCGTCCCCGAGGTAGGAGGACCGGAAGTCCACCGTCGCGGCGTGGCCAAAGGGGTTCTCGACCTCCTGGCTTCCGGGGCGAAGCCCGGCAATCCGGACGCTGAAGGTGGCGGTGTCCCCCGCGGGGCGGCTGTCACCGATCGGGTCGACGTCGGAGAGGGCATCCAGCACGGCGTTCTGGACCCGCCGGGTGTCCATGAGCCCGGTGTGCTCCACCTCGCTGTCGTGGGTGAAGTCGGGGCTGAAGAAGCCGGTGAGCCTGGCATCGGCGCGGTTCAGGTTTTGAACCGAGTTCGAGCGGGTGAGGCTCAGCTCGCTGACCGTCCGGTCACCGGCCCCGCGCTCGGTCAGGTACTCGAGCGACATGACCCAGTAGTTGGTGGCCTTCATCCACTGCGAGATCGGGTGGAGGGCGGCGGCTTCGGCGGGCTTGCGATACTTCTCGGGCATGTCGAGCCGGAGATCGTTCGTCAGCTGCACGACATGGCGCATCCGGCCGGCGGCCACCATGCGGTTGACGGTCAGCGGGGCGCGCTGGATGCCGTAGAGGTGGTGGTACTGGACCCGGGAAACGTCGTTGCGCCAGTCATCCTGCGCGGAGCCCGAGCCGTTTGCGTAGCCGTGGAACGGGGTGTTGGCGTTCACAATCGGCCGGCTCGCCGGGTCGCAGTGGCAGCGGGCGTCCATCATCCGCTGGTACTGGGCGAAGCTGAGCAGCTTGCTGTCGATCCCCTCCCCGTCGAGGTCATACCCGAGCTCGGCCAGCGGGGAGGCGTCGGGGCCAAACCCGAAGTACCCGGCGCTCGGCAGGAGCTGGTGCGCCGAGGGGTAGTACTCAACGAGCCGCTTCAGGACCTGCTGGTTCACGATGAAGTCGGGGATCTCGAAGTCCCCCGTCTCCATGACGTTGATCGCCTTCGGGGAGCCGAGCCATGGGGTGCCCACGGTGATCACCTTTTCGACCAGGTCCGGGTAATCGAGGGCGAAGCGCCGGGCGACCAGTCCCCCCATGCTGTGCCCGACCAGGTTGATCTTGTCGGCCTCGGGGTGGTAGCGGCGGATGATCCCAAGGATGAGGTTCGTCAGCTGCTGGACCGTGTTCGTGTTGTCGAACCGCCAATCGTACGGGAAGACGAACAGGTTCGGGACAGGGGATGCAAAGTACGAGCTGGCGGAGCTGGAGCAGGCCGACTGGCTTGCGACATAGAGGTGGTAGGCTTCCACCAGCCGGTTGGTGTAGAGGAACTCCGTGTATCCCTCCTGGTTCTTCAGCCGGTTGAGCATCGACCCGTAAGCCACCTGGGTCCGCGTCGGGCTCAGGTTGCCGCAGCCAATCTCGGGGATGTAGCGGAGCACATCATACGGCCCGATCTGCGGGAATACGTGGAGAGGGAAGAGGGGACGATCGTACGGGCTCCGTGTCAGGCGTTCCTTCCGGCCCAGCATCAGCCCCGGCCAGCGCTCCGTGGCGAGCTCAATATTGAAGAGGCCATCGACGGCCTGCTGAAGCCCGCTGAGCACGGTGGCGGCCGCCCCGCTGTCCGAGGTGGG
>DMJJ01000088.1 GCA_003452185.1 Verrucomicrobiales bacterium
CAGGGCGCACGTTTGGGTGGCAGGAGATCGAGTCGACGAACTACCTGGGATACCTCGCCAATCTTCGGGGGGTCGGGTGCCCTGAGAAGGCGATCCGGCAGATCATCTTCAACGACGCAAACGAGCTCTTCAACCAGCAGCGGCTGCAGGCGGCCGTCTCCAACGACTTCAAGTGGTGGCAGAGCGACAACGCCCTCTCCGCCGGCGGCTACAACCCGGAGTTCCAATCCCGGATGCAGAACCTCGTCCAGGAGCGGCGCGAGCTCCTCACCCGGCTCCTGGGGGCCAACTGGGAGGAGGAGGACAAGACCCCGTCGCTCGCCAACCATACCGTCGCCCTCACCGGGCCGGTGCTCGGAGCCCTCACCCCCGAGACCTACCTTGGGGTGCAGGAGATCTGCTCCCGCTCCATGTCCCGGCACAACGACTACCTCATGAGCCGGTTCAACGAGGGCCAGGCCAGCAGCCAGATCGAGCTTGCGAAGCTCCGGGACCAGACCCGCAAGGACCTGGCCACCATCCTCGACAAGGACCAGCTGGAGGAGTTCCTCCTCCGATTCTCCCACAACGCGAGCAAGCTCCGCCTCGACCTCCGGGGCATGGGGCTCACGGCAGACGAGTTTCGAAAGGTGTTCCGGACGACCGACCAGATCGACCACCAGATCCAGCTCGAGTATGGCGGGGAGGAAGCCCTGAGCCCCAAGCAGCGGGAGCAACTCGCCCGGCAGCGGGAGCAGGCGCTGGCCGGGGCGCTGGGCCAGGAGCGGTATTCGAAACTGATCCTCGGGCGCGACCCCCTCTACCAGCGGGCCCGGCGGGTCGCCACCGAAAACGGGATCAGGGAGCAGGCCACACAGGCCTTGTACGAGGTCTTCAAGGAAACCCAGAGCAAGCGCCTGCAGATTCAGGCGGATCGCAAGATGACCCCGGATCAGAAACAGGACGCCCTCGTCGCGATCAACCAAGAGGAGCTCCGTCGTCAGAAGAAGATCATCGACGACAACTGACCGGACACCACGGGAACCTTCCCCGCCCGAGGGCAACCGCTCACAGATTGGTCGGTGACCCGATTTCCGAAGAGCGACGGATCAACAGCGCCTTGAATCCGCCGCCAAGGCGCTAACCCTCTCGCCGCCGCTGCGACTCACCCGGTGGGTGGAACCGAGGATCCAACGGGAACCCCGCCGAACCTCTGTTAGTTCCCGTGGATCAGGCAGTCGCCGGGGCCGCGGAGCCGAGCCCGGGGCCGATCTTGGGAGGCGTCGGCTTCACCACCTCGGGAAGCGGGGTGGCTGCCTGGGCGCCGCGGGGAGGATCGACATCCTTGGGAATCTCCGGGGGAGTGAACCGCCCATTGCGGACGATGTCCTCGACCTGCTTTCCATCCAAGGTCTCATGCTCCAGGAGGGCGTTGGCAATCATCTCCAGCTTGTCACGGTGGGTCTGGAGAAGGTCGGAGGCGCGCTGGAATGCCCCATCGATGAGCGACTTGACCTCGGCATCGATCTGACGCGCCGTGTCATCGCTGTAGTCCTTGCGCCGCATCATCTCGCGGCCGAGAAACACCTCGTCGTCGTTGCCAAACTGAATCATCCCGAGCTTGGTGCTCATGCCAAACTGACAGACCATGGCGCGGGCGATGTTCGTCGCCTGCTGGATGTCCATCGAGGCCCCGCTCGAGATGTCGCCCGAGATCATCTCCTCGGCAATCCGTCCCCCCATGATCATGCAGAGCTGATCGAGGAGCTGCTTGCGCCGGTGGCTCCAGACATCCTCCTTGGGGAGATTCATCGTCGCTCCCAGGGCCTGGCCCCTCGGAATGATCGTCACCTTGTGCAGCGGGTGGGTGTTCTCGCAAAGGACATTGAGCAGCGCGTGACCGGCCTCATGCCAGGCCGTGAAGCGCTTCTCCTCCTCGGTCATGGCGAGGCTGCGGCGCTCGCGGCCCCAGCGCACCTTGTCGCGGGCCTCCTCAAGCTCGGGCATCCCGACGGCCTTCTTGTTCTGCCGCGCGGCGAGCAGGGCGGCTTCGTTGAGGAGATTGGCCAGCTCCGCGCCTGAGAACCCGGGGGTTCCACGGGCAATGACGGAGAGGTCGACACCGTTCTCCAGCTTCACGTTCTTCGCGTGGACCTTCAGGATCGACTCGCGGCCCCGGATGTCGGGGAGCGGGACGGAAACCTGGCGATCGAACCGGCCCGGCCGCAGCAGGGCGGGATCGAGGACGTCGGGGCGGTTGGTGGCGGCAATGATGATGATCCCCTCGGTGGTGTCGAAGCCGTCCATCTCCACCAGGAGCGCATTGAGGGTCTGCTCCCGCTCGTCGTTCCCGCCACCGAGGCCGACACCGCGGCTCCGGCCGACGGCATCGATCTCATCGATGAACACAAGGCAGGGGGTGTTCTTGCGGGCCTGCTCGAACATGTCGCGGACGCGGCTCGCGCCGACACCAACAAACATCTCAACGAAGTCCGAACCGCTGATGCTGAAGAAGGCGGCGTCCGCCTCCCCAGCGATCGCCTTGGCGAGGAGCGTCTTCCCCGTGCCGGGGGCCCCGACCATGAGGATGCCCTTGGGGATGCGGCCCCCGAGCTTCTGAAACTTCTTGGGATCCCGGAGGAATTCCACCAACTCGGAGACCTCCTCCTTCGCCTCATCCACCCCGGCCACATCCTTGAACGTGACCTTGTTCTTTTCCTTGGTCAGGAGGCGGGCCTTGCTCTTCCCAAAGCTCAACGCCCCCTTGCCCGCCATGCGGATTTGGCGGATGAAAACAAACCAGATGGCGATCGCGATCAGCACCAGCGGCCCCACCCCCCAGAGAAGCTGGAGAAGGACCGTGTTCGGCTGGCGGACCTTGAACTTGCCGGTCCGGATCAGCTGAAGCTCGAGCTGTTCCGGCAGGCGCACGCGTGCCATGAACGGCTCGACCACCTCTTTACCACCCTCGGAAACCTTCACCCCATCGGCGTGCTTATAGGCCTTGCCCTGGACCTCCTGGAGGAAGGCCTGGGGGTCGTAGGTGATCATCGCCTCGGTGACGAGGTTGCTCTCCACGAGGACCATGAACTCGGGCTGCTGAACCGTCCGCCCCTGCGGGCCGTTGCCCCGGCTCGCCATGAAGAGGAGCGGCACCATGGCCGCGACGGCGATCCAGAGGAGGTAGCGCTGGGGGGAATTACGAAGATCGCCGTTCCGCTTCTCCTCGTCCCGGTTCTTGTTGGTATCACTCATGGTGTCGACAAAACTTTTCGCAAGCTAGCACCCGCACCGCCCGCAGGCAATAGGCGGGGGATGAATCAATTCCCGGCACGAAGCCCGAGCCCGGAAGGGCGTGAAAGCCATGAGACTGGTCCATCCCATCGCTGTCGAGCCCGAAAGCGTCCCGATACAACCACCTGCACCGCCACTCACCCCCTCAATCGGCCGTGAGCCCACGGGCTGGAGGAACAATCTACCCCCTCGTCCCGTCGCACCCCCGACGCCCCCTCCCCCCCCCAGATCAGGGGTCAAGGTTCCCCGGCTGCAACCGAATAACTAACAGGCGGATGAAAACGAACTCAGCATGACCGCAGGCCTTTCAATGACCGCGCGTCTGGTGTCGGAGGTTCTCGAACCGATGCGACGCGACTTCGTGGGCAAGGACGAGGTGATTGATCTCCTCGGGATCTCCCTCGTGGCGGGGGAAAATCTGTTCATTCTCGGCCCGCCTGGCACCGCCAAGAGCGCGCTGGTGCAGAACCTCGCCGCCCGGCTCGAGGGGAGGACGTTCGACTACCTGCTGACGCGATTCACCGAGCCGAACGAGCTGTTCGGCCCGTTCGACATCCGGAAGCTTCGCGAGGGAGACCTCGTCACCAACACCGCGGGGATGCTTCCGGAGGCCTCGCTCGTGTTCCTCGACGAGCTGCTGAACGCGAACAGCGCGATCCTCAACGCGCTCCTCGTGGCCCTCAACGAGCGGGTCTTCCGGCGCGGCAAGGAGACCCGGCCCCTTCAGGCGCTTCTGTTCGTGGGGGCGAGCAACCATCTTCCCGAGGACGACGCCCTCAAGGCGTTGTTCGACCGGTTTCTTCTCCGGGTCCATTGCGGGAATGTCCCGGGGGACCGGCTCTCCGAGGTGCTGGAGGCCGGGTGGCGGCTCGGGCGCACCACGCCCGAACGGTCGGCCATCCGGTTCGCCGACCTGGCGGCCCTGCAGCCGCTGGTCGCGGCAACCGACCTTGCCGACATCCGGCAGCCGTTTGCCGAGCTGGTGCAACGGATCCGTCACGCCGGGATCCCGGTCAGCGACCGGCGCGCCGTGAAGCTCCAGCGCACCATTGCGGCGAGCGCGCTGCTCTGCGGGCGCCAGGTGGCCCGCCTGAGTGATCTCTGGGTGCTGCGGCACATCTGGGACACCGAGGAGCAGCAGGAAGTGCTCGACAGCCTCGTCACCCAGGCGATCGGCCGCGCCGTCCCCGACCAGGCCGACCACCACCGGGCCCGTCCCGGGGAGGGTCCCGACGCCGAGGCCCTGGCCCGCGATCTCGAAACCCTCGGGCTGCAGATCAAGAACCCCGGGCTTCCCGACTCCGAGCGGGCCTACATCCGGGACCGGCTCGGGATCCTGGAGGGCCGATGCCAGTGGGTTCGTGACCCGGCCAAGCGCGAATGGCTCCAGCAGCTCATCTCGGAGCTCTGGGAACGGTTTCACTCCAACGCCGCGGCTGCATGAGCCGCCCCCACCAACCGCAAGGCTCTCCCCCCTGGGCGATCCGTCTCGCGCGCGAGAACGCCCACGCCCTGGCCCCGCTTCGCCGGGTCCCGGGAGTCGAGGTCTGCGAGCAGGGCCCGGTGATCTGGGTCCGGGGAACCGAGGGCCAGGAACTTCCCCCTTCCCTCCTCCGGGGTCTCCCGGCCGATGGGCGATACACCTGGCTGGGGGGATCACGGGTTCTCTCGCTGGACCGGCGGATTCCCTCGTCCGAGCTCCCCGGCGACGGATGGTGTTCCCTGGCCGAGTGGATTCACCCCGGTCTCCCCCCCTGCGTGGAAACCGCCGCCACGCGACCCTCCCCCCTCTCGCTTCGCCTGGAGAGGAGCTCGAACGAACAGCCTGCCACGCTGCTCCTGACTCCCTTCCTGGAATGGGAGCGTTTCGCCGCCGGGGCGGCGGAGGTGAGGCTGGCCCCGCTTTCCTTCGCAGCGAACTCGAGCGGCCACGCCCTAGTGCGCGGAACCCCCCTTCCGCCCCTGCCGGGACGCCGCTGGGTCGAGCGGCAAGGGATCGCGGTGCCGGAAGGGTTCACCTGGGCCCCGGCGGTCGGGATCTCCGTGCTGCGGTCCCTCCTGGGCGCGGCGCCCGGGATGCTCGTGCTCTGGCTCGAGGAGGGGGACCATTGGAGGGTGCTGGAGGAGCAATTCATTGCGGCCACCCGATGGGCCATCCGATGCACCGGCCGCCGGCTCAGCATGGCACCGTGACCGCAGGCCACGATTCCCCGCATGGGACACACCCGAATCCAAACCATCCAGTATCTCCGGGCAAGGCCGGGGCTCCCCTGGCGTTGGGCGGAGAACGGGTCGGTCCTTGCCTGGGCCGATGGCAGCACCGTGGCGTTCCGCGAGGAAGTGGTCCAGGTGCTCGCGGCCCTGGGCCCGCATGGGATTCCCCCGTTCGGTGCGATCGTGATCCTGCTGGCCGCCTGCCGCGGCCACCTCCCCACCGCGGCCGACCTCCTGGGGGAGGCGGACCTCAACCCCGACGCCCGGGTCACCGGTCCCAAGGGGGCGATGCTCAGCGGCGCGCGCGAGCAGCGGGTGGCGCAGCTCGAGGAGGCCCTCAGGCAACTGGCCCGGCTCGCGGACCTCCCCGAGGAGCTCCGTCGCTCGGTCCGCTCGAAGTGCCTCCTCGCAGAGGCGGTCTTTGAAGGCCAGAGGCCTGAACGGCATGGCACCCCGGGCTCCCTGCGGCAGCTGGCTGCGGCTTCGCTGCAGGACGAGGAGCTCAACTCCCAGGAGCCGGACGGGATGGGGAACTCCCTCCTGCGCCATGTGGAGATGGTGGCGGCGGGGCTGCGCCCCCACTCCCGCGAGACCCTGGAGCTGCGCCTCCGCACCGGGCTCGACTCCATCCCCCGCCCCACCCGGGTCGAGATTCCCCCGGCGCAACGGGCCCGCGCTCTCCTGGAGGAGCTGCTGGCCGATCCCGAACACCGGCCCCTGGGGGCGGCGGCCCGCGAGTTGATGGCGGCCGTACGACTCCCCCGCACCCTCAGCCGCCAGGAGGACCTCGCCATCGGAGGGCTCTCGGGTCTTGGAAACCGAGGCCCCCTCGACCGCCTGCTCCTGAGCGAACTGGCCCACGACGACCTCACCCTGACCCTGAGGATCGCCCTGAACGAAGCCCTCTACCTCCGGCACGAACCCCCGGAGTACGAGCCCCCGGGCTCCCTCGCCCTGCTGCTCGACTCCGGGCTGCGGCTCTGGGGAATCCCGCGCGTGTTTGCCACGGCGGCCGCTCTGGCGATCGTTGCCGCAGATCCCAGGTCCCCGTCCGTCAAAGCCTGGCGGGCGCACGGGACCGGCCTCTCCCCGGTGGATCTGCTCGACCGGACGAGCCTCACCCATCACCTCGGGGAGCTCGAGGTGGATGTCCACCCGGGGGAAGCCTTGGAGGCGCTCTGCGAGGCGCTCGCCGAGGAGGGAACTGCCGACACCCAGTCGATCCTGGTCACTCATCCCGATGTCCTGGCTGACCCCGATTTTCGTCGGCATCTCGGGGGAATGCACCCGGGCCTTGGGCTGATCGCCACGGTCGACCGCGAGGGCCGGTTTGCGTTGCACGCCCCCCCCTTCTCGCCGCGACAGCCCCTTGCAGAATCCCGCCTCGACCTGGAAACGATTTTTGCGTCACCCCGCGGCGCGGCCGAGCTTCGCCGCCCCGCGAGCGATCCGAATCTTCCGGCCCTGATGCAGATGGATCGTTCCCCGATCCTGCTCCCCATCGAGGGACCGGTCGATTGCTGGACGGCCGACGGACCGGGCCGCTTTCTGGCGACACTGGAAGACCGTCGGCTCGTGTCGTTCGGCCCGCCTGTCCAGGGGGGTGAGGTGGTGCATCCCCTGCTGCCGGGAGGGCGGACCCTTTGGCTCGAGCGGGTGCAGGGGCTGATCCACCTCGTTCAGGGATCGACCCCCGGGGCGCCCGCCCACCTGGTGTCGATCCCACCCAAGGGAGCCCCGGCGGTCATCGAGCTTTGCGCTGGAGATCCGGAGCTTTCGGCTTACAGGAGCGGCGATGCGGTCCTCGTGGTCAGGGACCGGGATGTGCAGGCCTATTCCCTCTCGGAGGGGCGTTTGCTCGACCGTGCTGTCTCCCCGCATCGGTGGCACCGGGGACGCTTCTTCTCCACCGCGCATGTCTTTCACTTCGCCCACTGGACCGGGCAAGGGATTCGATTCGACCCCGTGCCGCTCGTGGGGGAAGCCGCGGCCTCCCCGGTGGTTGCCGTGTTCGACCGCCTTGGGATGGACGGCCCCTGGGTGCTGAACCAGCGTTGCCAGGCCCTCTCCCTTGCAACGCATGAGCGGATTCAGATCCCGCTGCCGATCGGCCAGGCCGCGCACGCACGGAACGTCCAGCTTTCCAGGGACGGCCACCGGGTCTACGTCTCGATTCCCGACCTGGGATGGCACTCGCTGTTCGATCTTTCGTCGGGGAAGGCGGAGATCCTCGCCAGGGCTTCGGAGGATCTCTCCCGTCTTGAAGAGGGAGCGATGCCGGTGCTCCCCCGGCATGGGACGATCTGGAAAGGGGTCGATGCGCTGGCCATGCTGCCGGGGTACCCGCTTGCGCTGCGGCATCCGCAATCCGGTTGGCGCCGAATCGCGGCGGCGTCCGGGACGTGCCCGGAGCTCCGGCTTCTCCCGATGGAATCCCCCCCCGCGGCGGAGGCCGTCCGGACATTCCAGCCCCAACCCCGGGATCTGTTCGCGCATCTTGGTTGCAGCGTCGACCTGATCCAATGGCCCTCGGGAAGCAGGGCCTTTCTGGACAACCGGGGCATCCTTCACTTGAAGAGCCACGACCCCGCCCTACCTGAGCTCTCCCTGGTGCTGGACCTGGACGGGATCGCGGGGTGGTGCTCGGACGGGGTGCGCTGCGGGCCGGCGTTCTACCATCCCACCCCCCCGGTCGAGGAGGGGGCCCGCATCCTGGGGCGCATCGCGGAGTTTGTGCAAATCGCGTGAACCTTCCCCTCCAGCTCATCTCCCCCCCGACCCGGCCGGCGCCCCCGGTGGCCGAGGGATGGTTCCTGCCCGGGGAGGAACCGGGCCGATGGCTTGAGGAGATGGCAGGGGCGGGTCTTGCGGAGGAGTCGACACGCCTCCACGTGGCGGCGCGCGGTCCGGGGGATCCGACTCCGTCCGGGGTCCTGGTCATCCCCTCAGGGGACACCCTCCGGGGAGGGCGGGCTCCTGCAGGGTTCGCGTGCCGGAGGGTGGCCCCGGAGGTCTGGATTCCGTGCGAGTCCGAGCTCTCCCCTCCCGTGGCCCAGGAGGAACTCTCGCGCCTGGCCAACGGGAGGGTGCTCTTCTTCCATCCGACGCTCGGAGTGTTCTCGTTTCCGTTGAGTGAGGGGCTGGCTCCCTCGGACCTGATCCGCACGCCGGCCGAACGCCCCGGCGAGTGGAACGCGGCAGGGGTCCCACCGTCGCGGATTCAGCCAAGGCTCCTGGAGATCACCCTCGCCACTCCTCCCCGTGGCGAGACCCTCTTCCAGGCCGAGCGGCGGCAGATCGGCGCCCTTCCCCCCGCGGATCTCCCCCCTGCCCCGGGAGAACCCCCGGTCGACCGCGCGGGCGAACTCGGAGCGCGGGTGGGCGAATGGATCGCCAAGGGGTTGAAGGAGGCGGCGAAACATCTTCCCGCCGCCCCGGGCTACGGGGCCGAGTCGCTGCGAGGCCGCCTGGAGAATCTCGCAAGCGGGCTCGAAACCCCGTCCGAGGGGCTTTCCACCCAGCGGCGCCAGGAGCTTCACCGGTTGCTTCACCTTCTGGGGGAAGACCCGGACGCGGGCCTGCGCCACGCGATCCCCCTCGAGGGCCCGGCCCACCGGGGAAGAACCAACCCGGGGGCACGGCTCGGCCCCAGGGAGATCGAGTTCGGCCCGGGAGGAGGGACGAATGGTTCACAGGCCGCAGACCTTTGGGAGATCCCGGACGATCTCCGGGAGCGGCTCCAGCGAGCCTACCGGGAGCTGGCGGGGCGGGAGCTCAAGCTGGGACGGTTCCGCCGCGCCGCCTATGTCTATTGCCGCCTCCTTGGGGATCCCCTCTCCGGGGCGGACGCGCTCAAGCAGGGACGCCACCACCGGGAGGCCGCGCTGCTGTACGAGGAGGAGCTGCGAAACCCGCTTGAGGCCGCCCGATGCCTGGCGGAGGGAGGGCTGCTCGCCGAAGCCATCGAACGGTTTGTACGCCTCGACCGGCTTGCCGAGGTGGCGGAGTTGCACGAACGGCTCGGGGATCCGGAGTCGGCCCGACCGTTCTGGCGTCGCCTGGTGAACCAGCGCCTGGAGGCGGGCGACGCCCTTGAGGCGGCGCGCCTGCTTGAGGAGCGGCTTGGGGCGCGGGAGGAGGCCCTCGACACCCTCGCCACAACGTGGCCCTCATCCCCCCAGGCGTTGCAGGCCCTGCGGGCGCGGTTCTCGCTCCTCGGCAGGATGGGGCGAAGCCCCGAGGCGCTGGCCTTGTTGCGATCCCTGGCGTCGGCGGGCGGGGAACCAACGCGGCGGGTCGGGTTCCTGGAGGTCCTGCGCGAGCAGGCACGGCGACACCCCGATCCCCAGGTGCGCCACGAAGCCGCCGACCTCTGCCGCGTCGCGGCGTCCCGTCTGTTGCAGCGGCCGGAGGCCGGGCTGGGGGAAATCTCCGCGGTGATCGATGAGCTCCTGCAACTCGCCCCATCGGACCGCCTGTTGATCCGGGACGCCAACCGTCACCTGAGCCACCGCCGGGCCGCCGAGCTTCAGTCGGCGCGCGGACGCGCATCGAAGCCGCGCCTCCTCCCCAAGGGGGTGCCGGCCGATGAGGGGTCACCCCGGGTGCTGCGGAATTTCACCCTCCCGGAAACCCTCGAATGGCTCTCGATCCGGACCGAGGGCCGATGGTTCTTCGCACTGGGTGGCAACAGCGCGCGAACCCGGGTGGTACGGGGGGTTTGGGAAGGCGAGTTCCAGGCGCTGAGCATCCCGGTATCGGCGGCGGGCGTGAGGAAGGGCCACATCTTCGAGCCGGCCCACGATGAGGGGAGGACCGTGGCGGTCTACTGCCCCTCCGAGCCCCCGGTCCCGCCGTGCGTGTTTCCCGCCGCGGACCTCTTCTTCAGCCAGGAGTGCCGGGTTCTGACCCCCTCGTGGCTCCCTCCCCGGTCGCTGCCGATTGTGTTCGGTCCCCTGGCCAGCTGGAGCATGCACGTGGCCGCGGGCCGCGCCGTCCTCTCCAGCCACGACCGCTCGGGGGATCTGCTCCAGACGATCGACGTGACGGCGGAGCTCCCGGTCCACGGCGGCGGCGCCCCCTGTCTGGCAACGCTCCCGCAGGGGATCGCAATCGCGTTGGGACGGCGGCTCCTGATCCTCAAGCCGAACGGGGCCTTCAGCCGGATCGATCTCCCAAGCCCCGTGGTGCGGCTCTTCACCAGCCCGGCCTACACCCGGCCGGCCGTGGGGGTCTCGATGGAGCGAGGGGCCCTGGTCCACTGGTGGGGTGCCAGGGATTGCGTGGAACTCGATGGGGAGATGCCCTCCCCTCTGGCGACCTTCCTGCCGGGGGGGCCGATCCTCCTGGTCGCAGGGCGCGAATGCCAGCTGCTCGAGGCCGACAGCCGCGGCGTCCACAAGGCGACGCGATTCTGCACGGTCGAGGCCGACCTGATCGCGGCGGTGCCGGCCGGCGAGCCGGGCGAGTTCGCCCTCTTCAGCCGCCAGGGGAAGGTCAGCGTGTTCCGCTCCCCCCGGGAGTGAGTGATCCGCTTGCCGCGCCCCCCGGCTCAGCCGGCGCGACGCTCGGCGATCGAGGCCAGGATGTCGGCGATGACCTCCGCCCGCGGCTTCACCCCGAGGTTCCCCTTGCCATGCACCCGGAGCGCAACGGCCCCGGCATCCTTCTCCCGCCCGCCGATGACGAGCATGGTGTGGACCTTCGACTCCTCGGCGCGGAGGATCTTGCCGTTGATCTTGTCGGTCCCGGGGTCGAGCTCGACCCGCACATGGTGGTGACGCAGCTCCTCGGCGATCCCCCGGGCATACTCCACGAGCGAGGGCTCGTCCCCGATGGTGAGCACCCGGACCTGGTCGGGAGCCAGCCAGAGGGGAAAGTTCCCCGCATAGTGCTCGATCAGGAATCCGATGAACCGCTCGTGGGTGCCGAGCGGGGCCCTGTGGATGCAGAGCGGCGTGGCCGCCTCGTTCTCGCGGGTCTTGTAGGTGAGGCCGAAGCGCTTGGGAACGGCGAAGTCGACCTGGTTGGTCGCGATGGTGAACTCACGGCCCGCGACGCTCCAGACCTGGACGTCAATCTTCGGACCGTAGAACGCCGCCTCGTTCGCCACCTCCACAAAATTGATCTTCGAGTCGACGAGCACCTGGCGGACCATGTCCTCGGTCTTCTTCCAGAGCTCGGGCTCATCGACGAACTTCTGCCCCAGCTTGGACGGGTCATGGGTGCTGAAGCGCATGAGGTACTTCTCGAATCCGAAGAGCTTGAAATACTTCAGATACATCTCGTTCACCGACCGAAACTCCTCCGCAAACTGCTCTGGGGTGCAGTAGATGTGGGCGTCGTTCATCTGGAGGGAACGAACCCGCATGAGCCCCATCAGTTCGCCGCTCTGCTCATAGCGGTAGCAGCTGCCATACTCGGCAAGCCGCAGGGGAAGGTCACGATAGCTCCTCGGCTCCGCGGCAAAGATCTTGTGATGCCCCGGGCAGTTCATCGGCTTGAGGTAGTAGCGGGTCGGATGGGCGTCATCCGGCGACTCCTTCAGCTCCATTGGGGGGAACATCGACTCGGCGTAATAGGGGAGATGCCCCGAGAGCTGGTACATCTTCTCCTTCACGATGTGCGGCGTGCGGACGCGGACATAGCCGGCCTCGAACTCGGTCTCCTTGGCGAGCTTCTCAAGCTCCTCCACCAGGACGCCGCCGCGCGGCAGCCAGAGCGGGAGGCCGGGCCCGACGTCGTCATCGAATGCAAAGAGCCCCATCTCCTTGCCGATCTTCCGGTGATCCCGCCGCTTGGCCTCCTCCTGCTGCTTGAGCCACTGCTCGAGCTCCTCCTTGTTCTTGAAGGCCGTGCCGTAGATGCGCTGCAACTGGGGATTCTTCTCGTTGCCGCGGTAGTAGGCGGCGGCGACCCGCAGGAGCTTGAACGCCTTGACGTTTCCGGTCCGCAGGACATGGGGCCCGGCGCACAGGTCGACAAACTCCCCGTTCTGGTAGAACGAGATCGCCTCCCCTTCGGGAATGTCGGCCAGGCGCTCGACCTTGAACGACTGCCCCTTCCCCTCGAAGTACGCCTTCGCCTCGTCGCGGGTCTTGACGCTCTTTTCGAAGACCTGGTTTTCCTTCACCACCTTCTTCATCTCCTCCTCGATGCGGGTGAAGTCATCGGTCGAGAAGCGGTGGCCCTTCAGGTCGAAGTCGTAGTAGAAGCCATCGTCGGTCGGCGGGCCGATGTCGAGCAGCGCCTCCGGCCAGATGCGGAGGACGGCGGTGGCGAGGATGTGGGCGGCGGAGTGGCGGATCCGCTGCAGCTCGTTCATCTGCTCGCGCTGGTCGAGTGTCTTCCGTTCCACGGGTAACTTAGGGGCTTCCATAAATTCGTCTGCGTGTCGGCCGGCCGATTCGGGCCTCGGGTGAATCCCTCCCCCCCCGGGGGGGGCCAAATAAAAACGCCTCGAACTTTTCAGTGCGAGGCGTTCCCCGACGGTCCGGGCCAACCGGGCTGAGGATCTCAGCCCGCCTGGTCCAATCCGTCGGGGTCAGGAGTCGTCGTCAGGTTGATTCCAGACCGGGACATATCGCAGCAGGAACATACTGCCGCCCCCGGGGGGAGGCAACCCGCAAAAATCGGCCGCCCATCCGCGCGTTGCCTGGAATTGAGGGACACCCGCGCGGGCGGCGAGGGGCCTGCCCTTCACGCGGCGGGAGTCATCCGGGAGCGAAGCTCGTGGGCGACGATCGCCACCGAGGCGATGGCGGCCGTGGGACACCGGAGAACGTGGGAGCCGAGGGTGATCGGCCGCGCTCCGCGCGCGATCAAGCGCTCCAGTTCGCCCGGGGTGAAATCCCCCTCTGGCCCGATCCAGATCGACACCCGGGCGGGCGTGCCGCCCCCGCTCAAGGCAGCCCCGACCTCCACCGCCCCGGCATGGAGCGACGCCACCAGGGAAAGCTCGGTTGCGGGAATCGAATCGAGCGCGTGATGGAAGTGAGTGGGCGCGGCCACCTCCGGAACCCAAAGGCTCCCGCACTGCTTGATCGCCTCCAGGGCGGTGACCTGCCACTTCGACTGTTTCGCGCGGCCGGCCGCAGGGTCGAACCGGACGTTCCCCCGCTCTGTCATCAGGGGGACGATGCGTCGAACCCCCAGCTCCGTCGCCTGCTCCACGATGCCGTCCAGCAGCTGTCCCTTCGGGATGCCGGCCAGGAGGGTGACCTGGAACGGGGGGGGCGGGACGGACTCCTTGGACAAGACCTCCATCTCGACACGGGTCTTGCGGGCGGAGGTGACGCGGCAGGTGAACCGGTTTCCGACACCGTCGAGCACCTCCACCACCTCCTCCTCCGCCACCCGGAGCACCCGGGTGGCATGGTGGGCCTCCCCCTCGGCGAGGATGAGCCGCGGGCCCTTGCAGTGGGCCGGAGGGATGTGGAACCGATGCATCGGGTTGTGTCGCGCAGGGTGCGAGCCGGCCCGCCGGGGCGCGGGAAACGGGGATCGCGTCAGCGGAAGAAACTCTTGGCCCGCTCGAAGAACCCCTTGCTGATCGGGTTGACCCCGGCGTCGCAGAGCTGGGCAAACTCCTCCAGCTTGGCCCGCTGGGCGGCGTTGAGCCGGGCCGGCACCTCGACCGACACGCGGACGTGAAGGTCACCGGTCCCATGGCCGTGAACGTTCCGCACCCCCCGGCCCTTGAGCCGGAAGGTGGTGCCGGTCTGGGTGCCGTGAGGAATCTTGATCTGGGCCCGGCCGGTCAGGGTCGGGATCTCCACCTCGGCCCCGAGGGCGGCCTGCACGAAGCTGATCGGCACCTCGCAGTGAAGGTCATCCCCATCCCGCTCAAAGATCTCGTGAGCCTTCACGTGCAGAACCACGTAAAGATCGCCGGGCGGCCCCCCGCGGAGTCCCGCCTCCCCCTCCCCCGTGGAACGGAGTCGTGTGCCGGTGTCGACCCCGGGCGGAATCCGCAGGGTGACCTTGCCGGCCCGCTCTGCGCGGCCGGAGCCGTCGCACGAGCGACAGGGGTTCTCGAGCATCTGCCCCTGGCCGTTGCAGCGGGGACAGGTCTGGGCAATGCTGAAGATGCCACGCGACATGACCACCTGGCCGCGCCCGCCGCACCCGGTGCAGGTCTTTCGACGGGGGGAGCCATCCGCCCCGCTCCCTGAACATTTGTCGCAGGCGCTCAGGCGCTGGACGCTGATCTCCTTCTCGCAGCCGGAGACCGCCTCCTCAAACCCCAGCTCGAGGTCGTATCGCAGGTCGTCGCCCCGCTGGGGGGCCCGGGGATCCTGGCGCCGACCCCCTCCGCCGCCACCGAAGAACTCCTCAAAAATGCTTCCTGCCCCGCCCCCGAACACCTCGCGGAAGATATCCTCAGGGTTGTGGAATCCCCCTCCGGCCTGGGCGCGTCGCCGGGGATCAAACGCATCGTGGCCCATCTGGTCGTAGGCAGCCCGCTTCTGCGGGTCGCTCAGGACCTCGTAGGCCTCCCCCAGCTCCTTGAACTTTTCCTCGGCCGACTTGTCCCCGGGGTTCTTGTCGGGGTGGTGCTTGACCGCAAGCTTCCGGTAAGCCTTCTTGAGTTCCTCCTCGGAGACCCCTTTCTGGACCCCGAGAACCTCGTAGTAATCGCGCTTCGCCATGGAAGGGATCAAACCGTGGCGGACGGGGCCTTGGACACAATCACCGTGGCGGGACGGAGCAGCCGGTCCCGCAGGCGGTAGCCCTTGCGGAGCTGCTGGACGACGTGTCCCTCGGGCAGATCGGCGGATTCCTGCTGCGAGACCGCCTCATGGATGTTCGGGTCGAAGGGCTGTCCCTGGGCCTGGATCTCGCTGAGTCCGGCGTCGGCCAGCACCCCCTTGAGCTGCTGCTGGATCATCTGGACCCCGGCCCGGATGGAATCGGCGCCGGCGGCCGGTCCCGATTGGGCCGCCGCCATCGCCATCTCGAGGTTGTCGAGGACGGGGATGATCTTCTCGAGTAGACCCTCGGTGGCGTACTTCAGGGCCTCCTGGCGCTCGCGCGCGGCCCGCTTCTTGAAGTTGTCGAAATCGGCCGTCGTCCGCAGCAGCGCGTTCCAATGTTCATCGGCCTTGGCCGCCTTGGCTTGCAGGGCGGCGAGCTCGGGCGGGGTCGGGGCCCCGGAGGCATCGGGCGCCTCG
>DMJJ01000516.1 GCA_003452185.1 Verrucomicrobiales bacterium
CGTGCCGTCATCCCGCGGGATCCTAGTCCCCACCTGAACCCTCGAACTGTTCCTGCCTGAGTCGTGCCGTCATCCCGCGGGATCCTAGTCCCCACCCCCCGGGCGGGTCGACTGCAACCCTTCCCCCAGAGTCCCAAACCGTCGCGCCGACTTGCCGAGCAAAGCCCAGTGCTCCCGGACACCGAATGGAAACCGCTTGGAATGAGTTTCTTGCGGCCATCGTGGGGAGATTCTGAAGAGGGGCGCTTGCATTCTGATAACGATGTGATATCAGTATGACATCGAACGAAAGGGTGACTGTATGAATATGACGCGATTGGAGCAAAACAAGGAGCGGAGGGTTGGGCCGATGAGCGGGTGGTTGATGTTGTTTATTGGTGTGGTGTTGATGTTGGGGGCCGTTGCCTGGGTGATCTTCAGTGCGGTGGGGCGGCATCCGGCCTGGGTTCCGATGGCGATCCCGGGGTTCTTTTTGGGCGGGCTTGTGCTGAGCGGGTTGTTCTCTCTGGAGCCGAACGAAGCGGCGGTGCTGGTGTTGTTTGGCAGGTATCAGGGGACGGTGCGGGAGAGCGGGTTTCACTGGACCAATCCGTTCAACAAGCGGATCCGGGTCTCTCTCCGCTCCCGGAACCTGAACGGCGAGCGGCTGAAGGTGAACGACAAGCAGGGGAACCCGATCGAGATTGCGGCGGTGGTGGTCTGGCGGGTGGAGGACACGGCGCAGGCGACCTTCGATGTGGAGAGCTACACGAACTTCGTCCAGATTCAGAGCGAGTCGGCGGTGCGGCATCTGGCGAGCTCCTACGCCTACGATCATGGTGAACAGAACGAGGTGACGCTCCGCAGTGGGATGGAGGAGGTTTCCGGGGCGTTGCTCCGGGAGTTGCAGGAGCGGCTTTCGCGGGCTGGGGTGGTGGTGGAGGAGGCCCGGTTGGCCCACCTCGCCTATGCCCCCGAGATCGCGGGTGCGATGCTCCGTCGGCAGCAGGCCGAGGCGGTGATCGCCGCCCGGCAGAAGATTGTGCACGGGGCCGTGAGCATGGTGGAGATGGCCCTTGGGGAGCTGTCGAAGCGGAATGTCGTCCAGCTGGATGAGGAGCGGAAGGCGGCCATGGTGAGCAATCTCCTGGTCGTGCTCTGCGGGGAGACCGAGGTTCACCCGGTGGTGAACACCGGGACCCTCTACACGTGAGCGGCACCATGAGGCGCCGCGTGGTCAGGCTCATTGCAATGCCCCGGCCCCCTTTCTCGCGAGGTGGGGCCGGGGCTCGTTCACCGGGAAGGCATGAGGCTCGAGCCTCGATCGAGAGGTGTTCCCATGGCTGCGCCTGAAGATCGGAAATCATTCCTGCTCCGGATCGATCCCCGGGTTTGGCGGGAGGTCGAGTCGTGGGCCCAGGAGGAGCTGAGGAGTGTGAACGGCCAGGTGGAGTACCTCCTTCGCCAGGCGATTCAGAAACGCCGTGGAGGGGCGGCTTCCGCTCCCACGCCCGTGCCCGCACCCGCACCTGCATCGGAGCCCGCCGCCGGGGAGGGGGGGGAGGCATGACGAGTGCTGGGCAGACCCCTTTGCCCCCTCGCGCGGGAGCGGGTCGTCGATGGATCCTTGCCTGCCTGCTGATCCTCGCGATCATGCTGACGGGGCGCCAAGTTCTGGCGGGGGCGGGCGCCGGCCAGGCGCTTGAGTGGGTGCGGCAGGAGGGATGGATGGGGGGAATCCTCTTCGTCTTGCTCTATGGGGTCGCCTGCGTGGGCCTGGTCCCGGGGTCGCTCCTGACGCTGGGGGCGGGTGGGGTTTTTGGTCCCTGGTGGGGAACTGTCTGGGTCTCCATCGGGGCGACCACGGGAGCCATGCTGAGCTTCCTGGTGGGAAGGTTCCTGGCGCGTGAGTGGGTGGCTCGACGGATCGAGAAGAATCCCCGATTCGCCGCAATTGACGCGGCTGTGGGACGCGAGGGGTGGAGAGTGGTGCTGTTGCTGCGGCTTTCGCCGGTTGTCCCATTCAATCTGCTCAACTATGCCCTCGGGCTGACCCGGGTTGGGTGGAAGGAGTACCTCCTGGCCTCCTGGGTTGGGATGCTCCCCGGGACGGTGCTCTATGTGTACCTGGGTTCGGTGATCGGGCTTGCCGCCGCGTCGGAGCGTGCCGGCGAGGGCCGCGTCCAAACCCCGGCTGAGAGGCTCTTTTTCTGGATCGGGCTTGTCGTCACGGCGGCATCGGCGGTTTATATAACCCGCATCGCCCGGCGGTCGCTCGCCCGGCGGTTGGACGCCCCCCGGCAAGGCCCGGAGGCTTGATCCTGTGTTGCGCGCTCTGACCTCGCCGGTGCGGCGGGGTGGGATGGCGCTTTCTGATCCGATACCGAACATGGCTCCCGAGTTGCTGCCCGAGGACGAATACAACCGGACCCTCCTCGCCAACGCCCATCCGCGCGATTGGGTGAACCCCACGGCGGCTCCGGGCGGCTATGACCTTGTTGTCATCGGGGGCGGGACGGCCGGCCTTGTCACGGCCGCCGGTGCGGCCGGGCTCGGCGCGCGGGTTGCTCTGGTGGAGCGGCATCTCATGGGGGGGGACTGCCTCAACCACGGGTGCGTCCCGAGCAAGGCGATGCTCCGGAGCGCGCGGGCCGTGCGGGAGCTCCGCATGGCGCCGGAGTTCGGGGTGGAGGCCGGGGGGGAGCCGCGGGTCGACTTCCCACGCGTCATGGAGCGGATGCGACGCTTACGCGCGGAGATCAGTCCCAACGATTCGGCCGCCCGATTCCGTTCCCTCGGGGTCGATCTGTTCCTGGGGCAGGGCAGCTTTTTGTCAGCCGACCGGATCGCCGTTCCCGGCGGAGAACTCCGCTTCCGCGCCGCAGTGATCGCCACCGGGGCCCGCGCCCGCATCCCTGAGGTCCGGGGGCTTGAGGCCGACGCGTTTCTGACCAACGAGAGGGTGTTTTCCCTCACGCAGCTTCCGGCCCGCTTGGCGGTGCTGGGAGGGGGTCCGATCGGGTGCGAGATGGCGCAGTGCTTCGCCCGCCTTGGGTCCCGTGTCACGCTGTTCCACGCTCACGCGCACCTGCTGGAGCGCGAGGATCCGGAGGCGGCCGCACTCCTGGAGGGGGCCTTGACCCGCGATGGCATCGACCTGCGGCTCGGGGCCGCGGTCGCACGGGGTGAGAGGATCGCGGGGGGCTATCGTCTCGCGGCCGGCCAGGGGGGGGAGCCCGGGGGCGAGCCGTTTGATGCGATCCTGGCGGCCGTGGGCCGGCGTCCGAATATCGAGGGTCTGGGGCTGGAGAACGCCGGTGTGGAGTTTGACGCAAGGGCGGGGGTGCGGGTGAACGATTGGCTTCGGACAACGAATCCGCGGGTGTTTGCCTGCGGGGACGTTTGCACGGGAGAGCGGTTCACCCACGCGGCTGACGCCATGGCGAGAATTGTCATCCAGAATGCTCTCTTTTCGGGGCGCCGGCGGATGTCTTGCCTCGTCATTCCGAGGTGCACATACACCGATCCCGAACTCGCGCAGGTGGGGCTTACGGAGAAGGAGGCGCTGGCGGCGGGGGTTGCCGTGGACCGGTTTGTCCGTCCCCTGTGCGACGTCGACCGGGCCCGGCTGGACGGGGTGGGGGAAGGGTTCGTGAAGGTGCTGGTGGCCCGGGGCCGTGACCGGATCCTGGGTGCCACCATCGTTGCTCCCCATGCGGGTGAGATGATCAGCGAGGTGGGGGTTGCGATCGCGGGTGGGGTGGGTTTGGGGCGCCTTGCCTCAGTGATTCACCCTTATCCAACGGTGTCGGATGCGCTTCGTCAGTGTGGCGATGCCTACAACCGGACACGGCTCTCGCCCTGGGTCCGGAGGTTGCTCCAGCGGTGGTTGGAGTGGCGGTGCTGATACCGGGGAAGGCCCCACGCGGGAGACAGTCGCATCGCGTTGCCATCCCCGCGGCCTTGAGCCGTGGGCGTTGCGGGACCCGGGGCGGGGGAGGCTTACTCGGCGAGCTCTGCTCCCTCCGCCAGGCGGGCGACCTGGGGGGCTCCCTTCAGGCCTTCCCAGGCGGGGGTGTGCCCGTTGGCGTGCCCGTTGTTGCGCTTGGAATCGGCGGACGCCACGAGGAGGTTCTTGAAGGTGGCCAGCGCCAGCAACGGCCAGGTGTTCCGGTACATGTCGTACTTGAGATAGAACACCCGGGGGAACCCGGTTCCGGTGGTCTCGGCCTCACTCCAGGAACCCTCCTGATTCTGGGCGCGAAGGAGATATCCGATGCCCCGCTGGATGCTCTCGCGATGGGGATCTCCGAAGGCGAGCAATCCCATCACCGCCCAGGCGGTCTGTGAGGCGGTGCTGGGGCCCTGTCCCTTGTGCACCGGGTCATCGTAGGTATTGCAGCGCTCGCCCCATCCCCCATCGGGTCGCTGGACCGACTCGAGCCAGTCGCGGGCCTTCAGCAGCCACGGCTTGTTCATGTTGAGCCGCATGGCGGCAAGGCCGCGCAGCACCTGCCACGTCCCGTAGATATAGTTGACGCCCCAGCGGCCGTACCAGGAACCGTCGGGCTCCTGCTGGCTCCGGACGTAATCGAGTGCCTTGCGAACCTGGGGGTGGTCGACCGGGTACCCCTCGTAGCCGAGGAGCTCCAGGATGCGGGCCGTGATGTCGGCGCATTCGGGGTCGAGCATCGCGTTGTGATCGGCAAAGGGGACCTTCTCCAGGATCCCCTTGGTGCAGTCCTTGTCAAAGGCGGCCCATCCGCCGTCGCGACACTGGAAGGCCATCATCCACCGCAGTCCGCGCTGGAAGCATTCGTCCCGGCGTTTCGGATCCAGGGTTGGAATCTTCCGGAGGGCGAGGAGCACCATGGCGGTGTCATCGACGTCGGGATTCCATTTGTTGTTGAACTCAAAAACCCACCCGCTCGGTTCCACCTTGGCGGGGTTCTTGTGATACCAGTCCCCACGGAACCGGATCTCCCGGTCCATCATCCAGGAGGTGGCGTTCTGGAGGATGGGATGATCCGCCGGCACGCCCGACTCGTGAAGGCAGATGAGAGTGATGGCGGTGTCCCAGACCGGGGAGAAGCAGGGCTCGATGCGGACGGTGTCCGGGGTCTCGTGCTCGAGCTTCTTGAGTTCGTACTCGGCCCGGCGCACCTGGGGGTGGTCGTCCGGGTAGCCCAGGGCCTTCAGGGCGATGAGGGAGTTGAGCATGGCCGGGAAGATGGCCGCCAGGCCGTCCGACCCTTCGAACCGCTCGAGCATCCATTCCTCGGCACGCTTCAGGGCGCGGCGACGGAAGGGGTGGATTCCCGCCTGGGCCCAGAGCTCGGCGAACTTGTGGAGCTTGTCGAGCGAGAGGAAGAAATTGCGCCAGGTGAACCACTCGGGGTCGCGCGACAGGGCAAGATCCCGCTCGTGAAACCCCTCGGGGTAGAGCTCATCGAGGCTGACATGGCAGGGGCGGGTCGGCTTGAAATGGTTGATGATGGCCAGGGGGACAAGCATCGCCCGGCTCCAGTTGCTCATGTCCCAGAAGTTTACGTGGAACCACTTCCCGATGAGGAGCACCTCGCACGGGATCGTGGGGACGTACTTCCAAGGGTAAAGCCCGATCAGCGCGAGGTAGAGCTTCGAGAACGTGTTCATCCTCGGGATCCCCCCGAAGCTCCGGGCGAGCTCGCGGGCCTTGAGCATCCGGGGGTCGGTCACCGGCATGCCGGCAAGCTTCAGTGCCAGGTAGGCCTTGATGGTGGCATTCACCTCGGAGGGGCCCCCGAAATAGATGTTCCATCCCCCATCGGGAAGCTGCATCGACAGGATGTGGTTGACCGCCTTGCGCTGCCACTCCTTGTCGACCTTTCCGTTCCAGTGGTGATACGCGATGGTGTCGGAGACGATGGTCGAATCGACCATGAGCTCCCCCACCCAATAGCCTCCCGGCTTGATCTCCCCGAGCAGGAACTCCTGGGACCGCCGGATGGCGGCGTCCAAGGCCGGGGAGGTGGATGTCGAAATGGTGGCAGACGACGGCTGCTCACCCGGCAGCCGACCCTTTTGCGCTGTTGTCACTGGCACACAGAAGTATGTGCGATTCGGCCCTCCGAGTGTAAAGTGTTTTTGCCCCCCCCCACCCCCCACCCGCAACCCCCTCGCCTGGGGGGCGGACCGATAGCCCAGCGGCTCCCGTGCCTGCTTTTGGGACGGATTCCGCCCTCCACCCACAGTTAATCCGCATCACTGTCCA
>DMJJ01000178.1 GCA_003452185.1 Verrucomicrobiales bacterium
CTCAAGATCTGGTCGTTAGCACATCCCATACCGTCGCGAGCTGGTTTTGCCAGATCGTGGCCGCCGTGATTCTCGCGCAAACGCTCTTCTTCAAGTTCAGCGGTGCGGAGGAATCGAAGTTCATTTTTGCGACCCTGGGAGCCGAGCCCTGGGGGCGGATCGCCTCCGGCTGCGCGGAGTTGGTCGCTGTTGTCCTCCTGCTCATGCCGCGCCTGGTCACAACGGGGGCGTTGCTGAGCCTTGGGATCATGGCAGGTGCCATCGGTTCTCATCTCACAAAGCTCGGGATCGTCGTCATGCAGGATGGAGGCCTGCTGTTCGGCCTGGCGGTGGCGGTTTTCCTGTGCAGTGCCATCCTCCTGGTGATTCGCAGGGAGCAGATCCCTGTGGTGGGGCGGTTCTTTGGGGCGTCCGGGGGGCGGAGCTGTGGAATCGACGCCTGCCGGCACTAGGATGTTCGCAACGCGCCACACGACCATGACAAACGCCACAGCGCCATCCCCTGCCGGGGGGGGCTTGGAGAGTAGCGGCGCTCGACCCGACCCCTCGGGGGATGCCCGGCGCATCCTGAGCGCTGCCATCGCGATCCTGGAGCAGGGCGGGGAGCTCCTGCAGGGGCTCCCGCCGGACGCCTATGGACAGCGGGTCCCGGAAGCCTTCGATGCCTCGATTGGCGGGCATTACCGCCACTGCCTGGATCATTTCACCAGCCTCCGGAGGGCCGTGGGATCGGGGGAGGTGGACTACGACAATCGGGATCGGGATCCCCGGATCGAATCGCAGCCCGGGTATGCCCTCGAGGTGACGGAGGGGCTTCGAGGCTGGTTGGAGACCCTTGGCCCTCGGATCCTCGCCATGCCCGTGGGGGCGCGGTGTGAGGTGAGCTACGCGCGGGGGAGCGCGCCGGTCACAGGGTCGACCCTGGGGCGGGAGATGGTCTATGCGATCGCCCACGCCATTCATCACTACGCCCTGATCTCGGTGATGGCGCGGCTGATGGAGGTGAGGGTGCCGTCGCGTTTTGGTGTGGCGCCGTCGACCGTGGCCCACAACGAGAAACAGGCCACCCGATGAACCCGCCCGCGCTTCTCATGCTGCCGCTGGGTTTCGAGGGATGGCTCCCCGCGGTGCAGGCGGCGACGCTCGGCCTGCTCACCCTGGTGCAGGAGGATGTGCCAACGGTCAGCGCGGCCCTGCTGGCGTCGGCCGGCAGCCTGGGTTGGAAGGCGGCCTTCCTTGGGGTGTTTCTTGGGATCTGGTTTGGCGACGCGATGCTCTATCTGGTGGCCCGGGGGATCGGGCGACCCCTCCTGCGCCATGCCTGGTCCCGGCGGTTCTTCGATCCTGTGGCGGTTGCGCGGAGCGAGCGGTGGTTTGCGGAGAAGGGGACCTGGCTTCTCCTGACCAGCCGCTTCGTTCCGGGCACACGCCTGCCGACGTATCTTGCAGCGGGATTTCTCCGCCTGTCGTTTGGACGGTTCATGGCCGTGACCGGGACTGCGGTGGCGGTCTGGACCCTCGGGATCTTCCTTCTTGCGCGGGAAGATCCCGAGGGATCTTCCTTCTTGCGCGGGCCGTGGGGCCCGACCTGTCGGCCTGGCTCCAGAGGGGGAGCCGCCTGGGAGGGTGGGCCCTGGTGGGGCTCACCCTGGGCTGCGTGGCCGGGATGCGACTCCTGTCCGGGCTTGGGGGTGAGGGTGCGGGCCGCCGGGTGCGCGCCTTCCTGGGCCGGGGGGTGCGGTGGGAGTTCTGGCCGGCCTGGTTGTTTTACCTTCCGGTGGCGATGAACTATCTCCGGCTGGCGATCCGCCATCGCGGCCTGACGGTGCCCACGGTGGCGAACCCCGGCATTTTCTCGGGGGGGTTGGTTGGGGAGTCGAAGATGGCAACGCTGCGGGATCTGTGCGCGACGAGCCCCGGATTCACGGCGGAGGCCTTCCTGGTCGAAGGGGCAACGCCGAGCGAACGATTCGCCTCGCTGGCGGCGATCCTGGAGCGGCACGCGCTCGATCTGCCATTCGTCCTGAAGCCCGACGTGGGGCAGCGGGGCGTGGGCGTGAAGCTGATCCGCTCCCTGGATCAGGCGTTGGCTTACCTGGAGGGGACAACGGCGCCGCTGTTGGTTCAACGGTACGCTCCCGGGCCCCGGGAGGTGGGGGTGTTTTACTATCGTTTCCCAAATGAGACGCGCGGCCGGATCTTTGCCATCACCGAGAAGATCTTTCCGACCGTCGCCGGCGACGGGAGCAGCACGATCGAGGAGCTCGTGTGGAGGGATGAGCGGGCGAGGCTGGTGGCCGGCACGTATCTGCGGAGGCTTGGCGAACGGCGAACCGAGGTTCCCCCGGCAGGAGCGGTGGTGAGGCTGGTGGAAGCCGGGAATCACGCCCAGGGATGCATCTTTCGCGATGGCGGGCATCTCTGGTCGGAGGAGCTGGAAGCCCGCATCGACGGCATATCCCGGGGGATCGACGGGTTCTTCATCGGGCGTTATGACATCCGGTACGGGGGTGATGAGGATCTCCGGGCGGGGCGGAGCTTTCAGATCATCGAGCTGAATGGTGCCGCCTCGGAGGCGACCAGCATTTACGATTCCCGCAACTCGCTCCTTGCCGCCTATCGGACTCTGTTCCGCCAGTGGGAGCTGGTCTTTGCGATCGGCGCGGCGAACCGCCGCCTCGGCTGCCTGCCGACTCCGGCTGGATTGCTTTGGCGCAAGTGGCGTGAGACAACCGCACTCATCGCGACCTACCCGGTTGCGGATTAACACGAATGTGCACGGTGACGTTCATCGCCCGACGCAGCGGCTACGTGCTGGGGATGAATCGCGACGAGAAGCTTTCCCGTGCCAGCGGGCTCCCGCCGCAGGAGATCACCCATCGGGGGGGGCGGGGGATTCTCTCCCCGAGCGAGCCGGGCGGGGGGACCTGGATCGGGGTGAACGATGTGGGAGTCACCCTGGCGCTGATCAACTGGTATGCCATTCCGTCTCGTGTGATGGGGGAGGCATGGAGCCGGGGTTGGGTGGTGAGAGACGCGCTGCCGTCGGATTCTGCCGCTGCGCTTGGTGCGGTGCTCAGGCGGTTGCCGCTTGCCCGGGTGAACCCGTTTCGGCTCATCGCGGTGTTTCCCGTTGAGCGGGCCGTCGTCGAGTGGCGTTGGGACCGGAGGGAGCTCGGGAGTTGCGATCGTCCCTGGAGGGCTGGCACATGGATTTCCTCCGGATTCGATGAGCCCGGGGCGCAACGGGCACGCGGCTCGGTGTTTGAAGCGCGGTGGCGGCGAACCTCCTCGCATGGCGCCGATTGGCTTCGTCGGTTGCACCGATCGCACCGTCCCGAACGCGGGCCGTATTCCGTCTGCATGCATCGCGACGACGCGGCGACGGTCAGTTACACCGAGGTGACGGTGTCCCGCAGGGAGGCCACGCTGGCGTATACTCCCGGCGCTCCGTGCTGCACTCCGTCGCTTCCGGCGATCCACCTTCCGTTGCGAGCTGTGCCTGCCGGGCTCCGGACCCAGGGCCCGGCTGTCTCCATCGCTCAGGGTGTCAGGGCAAAACGGATCCCGGTATAGCTGTAGCGGCTCCAGGAGGACCCAAAACCACGCGCGGTGCAGCGGCAGAGTTCCAGGGTCTGGTTGTAGGAGCCCCCGCGGAGGATGCGTGTCGCCCCGGGCGAAACCGTCGACCCGGCGGGCGGACCCGGGACTTCATCGGCGCACCATTGGAACACATTGCCGATCATATCGTGCAGGCCCCATGGATTCGGCTTGAAGCTTCCGACTGGCGCCGTGAAGGCATGGCCGTCGTCGAATGGGAAGGTGGTGGCATCGGGCGGCTCGCGAAGTTCACGGCGCAGGGAGAAGTCGGGCTTGGGGCGGGCAGCCCGGCCTGTGGGGGGGGCGGATCAGTGCGTGAAAGAATCCGCGTAAGCTTTGCCCTCGGCGGTCCTGGGTGGGTAGTCTGGGTCTGGATGCATTCCACGTGACATGAACCCGGCGAGCCTCAAGAGACAGACTGCGCCCTGGGTTGTGATGGCCGCCGCCGCGCTGGGGCTCTGGGGGGCTCTCGTGATGCTGTTTGCCGTCCCGCTTGCGCTGACCGACCCGGCTTCCTGGCTCCAGGCGGTGGGCTTTGCGGCCTCCTTCTGGTCGCTCTGGCTCGTTTTCCTCCCTGCCGTGGCGTGGCTCGCGTTTTGTCTCCCGATTGAGCGGAGGAGAGCCCTCCGGAATCTGGGTCTTCATTGCCTGGCGTGCCTTCTGGTGGTCGCGACCAGCCGCGCCACCTTCCGGGCCGCCGCCTCGTTCTCTCCCCGCCCCCAGCGCTCGGAGGCTCCCGGGGGGGGAGCCCCTGCGGTGACGCGGGAGAGGGTGGGTTCGCCACCGCTCGCCTTCCATTCGTTTCGAGGTCTTCGTGCGGCCCTGGACGTGCTGGTCTACTGGTCCCTGGTGGGGGTGTGTCAGGCGATCCTCCTGTTTCGAAGCTCCCAGGAGCGGGAACGGCGTGCGGCGGAGCTGGAGGCCAAGCTCTCCAGCGCAAAACTCCAGGCACTGCGGATGCAGATCAACCCGCACTTTCTCTTCAATGCGCTCAACTCGATCGCCGTGCTGATTTACGTCAACCCGCGGGCGGCGGATGAGATGCTGGGGGACTTGTGCCTCCTGCTCCGCCGCTCCCTCGATTCGATGGAGGAGCAGGAGATCACCCTTGGGCAGGAGCTCAGTTTCATCACGGGGTATGTCAGCATTGAGCAGAGGCGCTTTGGGGATCGGCTTCGTCTGGAGGTGGGCGTTCCCGGGGAGCTTGAGGAGGCCCTAGTGCCGGCGCTCATCCTGCAACCCCTGGTGGAGAATGCCATTCGCCACGGGATCGAGCCGCGGCGGGGTCCGGGGCTTATCTCGATTGAGGCGAGGCGGGAGGATCAGCGACTGCGACTGGTGGTGCGGGATAATGGACGGGGGTTGCCGGGGCCGGACGCCGGCTCCGTGCGGCGCGGGGTGGGGCTTGCCAACACGGAGGCCAGGTTGCAGGCGCTTTATGGCCCGGAGCAGAGTTTCTCCTTCGGCAAGGGGGAGCCCGAAGGCTGCCGCCTCGAGATCAGCCTCCCGTTCCGCCGGCACCCGGTGACGCCTTCCCTGGCGGCGGACGAGGCGGGCTCATGAAGATCCGGGTGCTCATCGTGGATGACGAGCCGCTGGCCAGGCAGCGGGTTCGACTGCTGTTGGAGGAGGAACCGGACACGGAGGTGATCGGCGAAAGCGAGGATGGGTTCCAGGCGGTGGACCAGATCCAGGCGGCCAGGCCGGACCTGGTCTTTCTCGACGTTCAGATGCCGGACATGGATGGGTTTGAGGTGTTGCGCCGGGTGCCGCAGCCCGTGCTGCCGGTGGTGGTGTTCACCACGGCCTATGATCAGCATGCGCTTCGGGCCTTCGAGGCGAATGCCGTGGATTACCTCCTGAAGCCGTTCAAGCCGACCCGGTTCAAGGCATCCCTCCAGCGGGCCCGGGAGCTGATCGCCAACAAGCAGGCCGGGGCCGCCGCCCGAGGGCTTCTGGAGCTCCTTGGCCAGGCCGGGGCCCCTGCCAGCCAGCATCTCACCCGATTGGCAGTGCGAACGCCGGAGAGGGTCCTGTTCGTCGACCTGGACCAGATCCAGGTGATCGAGGCCGCGGGAAAGTACGCGGTTGTGCATGTCGGCAAGGAGACCCATCTCCTGCGCGAGACCATGAGCTCCCTGGAATCACAACTCCCCCCGGATCGATTCCTCCGCATCAGCCGGTCGGTGATTCTGAACATTGCCCAGATCCAGGAGCTTCAACCCGGTGTCAAGGGGGAGAGCCTCGTGGTCCTGAAGGGCGGAAAGAGCTATCCGACCACGCGTCCTGTTCGTGAACTGCAGCAGCGGCTGGCGTTTACCTAGCCCGCCCCGCTTTCCCCGGCCTCGCCCCCCCTCCCAGCGGAACCGTGCCCAATGGGTGCCGGGTCGGTTTCGTTCCCAGGTCCAGGCGTTTCACACCGCGAAAACGGCGCTTCGTTCCAAATCAAAGGCCGGCGGACGGGATCCTGTGCACTCTGTGCAGGTGACCGTGATGATCCGATCCGGTCGCAAGCACGCATGAAACAAAACCAGAAGCTCCTTGCCCTCCCGGTCCTGGCGATGGTCGTCCTTGGCGCCCTGTGGTTCGGGCGGGGATGGGGGCGGCCGCCGGCATCCGGGGCGCGCGTCGCGGAGGGAGTCGAGGTGAATGCCTCAACCCCGCCCCGGCCAGTCGATCCGGGCCGCAAGGGGGGCGGGGTTGGTGCGATGGATGTTTCCCCGCGGCCCGACCGGATGCTCCGTCCGCCCGATCCGGCGCGCCGGTTCATGGACTTCACCCCGGAGCAGCGGGTGGACTTTGCGCGGCGGGGGCAGGGTCCCGGGGGGTAGATCTGGCGGCCGCGTGCCTGTGAGAGAGTGCGATCCTTGAACAACGGCAGACCTGTATTGTTTCCATGACTACATCCACGGCAACCCGGGGGCACGACGCGGCCCCGATTCGAAGCGTCGCCTTCACCCTGATCGAGCTCCTGGTGGTGATTGCCATTATTGCGATCCTGGCGGCGTTGCTCCTGCCGTCCGTGGGGCAGGCGAGGAGCAGGGCGTTGAACGCCGCGTGCCTGAACAACCTGCGGCAGCTGGGGGTGGCGGCCCGGTTGTACGCGGAGGACCATGAGGAGCGGCTGCCGAGCGCGGAGATCCTGCCGACCCGTCCCATCGATCCGGCGCATCCCCTGCCGCGGATCTGCGACGTCCTGGGCGCGTACGTGGGGAGGGCGGCAGGGACGAACGCGGAGGGTGCGGGGGTGTTCCGGTGTCCCGTCGACAAGCAGGGACGGTTTGCCGTCGAGGGGGCGAGCTACGAGTGGAACGCCGAGCTGAACGGCGAGAGGATCGATGGCACGCGCAGCGACAAGGCGTTCCTCCTCTTGAGGCAGGGCGACCCTTCCGGCGGGGTGACGAACTTCGTCGTGGTGCTTCCGCCCGGCACGACTCCGTTGTTGCTGGACTACGATGATTCGCACCCGCGACCGCCGGGGTCGGGCAAGAACGTGGTCTTCATGGACGGGCACGTCGCCCCGCTCGCGGCCGAGGGTTCTCCGGGAGAATGAGGCTTCGGTTTAGCGCCTCCTATGACTCGGTCAGACGCTTCCTCCGCAGCTTCGAGCGCCAGACCGAGATCCCGTTCCGCCGCGGCGAGTGTATTCCCGGACTGGAGCCGCAGGTCGACCTCGGCCTGGAAGCCTGGCTCCTCGTGCATGGAAAAAACCGACCTGACGATTTTTGGAATCTGGTGCCATGCGCATCCCTCGAAGGCATCTGTGGTTGTCATGGTCAGGAAACCTGAACGAGTGAGACGGGTGAATCAGTAGGGGGTTTGGCGCTTGCCCGGCTTCGCGCGGGGCGCTTCGGCGGGCATTTTTTCGCGTCGCGAAAAAATGGTGGGCCCACTCGGATTTGAACCGAGGACCAAACGATTATGAGTCGTCTGCTCTAACCGCTGAGCTATGGGCCCAACCCGCCCCCAGTAGGGGGAATCCTGCGGCGATACTGAAGCCTATTCTGGCGGAGTTCCACTCCGCTCCTTCCTCGGACACCCCCGGATCGCCCGACGGGGGCTGCTGAGGAAGTGCGACCTGGCTCAAATCCGTTTCTCGTCGGCGTCGATGAAGTCGACGAAGGTCTGGATCTCGGTCCGGTGCCCGAGTCCGGCTTCCTCCTTGCGGGTCTTCAACCGCGCCCGCACCCCTTCGTCCGGACCGGAGCCGAGGGTGAGGAGGTAGTCGGCGAAGCCCTTCCGCGCGGCCTCGCCCGTCGTCACGTTCTTCGACACCCAGTCCGCCACCTCACCATCCGTCACGGTGCCGCGCACGACTTCGATGAACTGCTCCGCCCCGAGGCCCGCGGCCTTGAGCCAGGCGGCATCAAACCCCTTATGGGCGAAGTTCGGTTGATAGTCGGGATGAAGCTTCCCGGCGAGGTGAAGCCTGATTTTGTCAATGAAGCGGGGGAGATACACCCATCCAGACATGGTCTCCCGGGGGCTTCGGGGGTAGATCAGCGTCGGCGTTGACATGATGGGGAGTGTGGCGCGGAGCGGCCGGCAGTAAACATCAAACATCGCCCGCCACCCCGCGCCGGCTACGGGGGCGGGCCCCAGGGTCACGCTCCGGGCTGGGAGGCGAGCACCGAAAGGAGCGCGCGGGCGGCGTGGGCGGCCGGGATGGAGGTCATGCACCCGAAGTCGACGGGGCACTCCCTGAGGAAGCAGGGGGTGCAGGGGGCGGTGCCGCGGAGCAAGTGGTGGCGGGGGTCCCCCGGGAGGCCGGGGCCGGTGAGCTCGGGGGAGGTGCTGCCGAAGGGGACGACCACGGGGGTGCCCAGGGCCGCGGCGACGTGCATGGGGCCGGTGTCGTTGGTGAGGAGGGCACGGCAGAGCCGAAGCCCGGCCATCAGCTCGCGCAAGGAGGTGCGGCCTGCGAGTTGCACAACCTCGGCACGGCCGGGGTGGCATCGGGAGGTGAGCGCGTTGGCGATTCGTCCGGCCGCGGCCAGGTCGGCTTTGCCTCCAAACACCAGCCAGCGGCACGGGACGGCCTCGTTGACGAGGGCCGCCGCTTCGATGAACCGCTCTTCGGGCCAGCGCTTCGCCGGCCCGTACTCCGCCCCGGGGTTGAGACCGAGGATTGGCAGCTCGGATGGGGAGAGCTGGAACTTTTCGCGAAACGCCTCGAGCTCGGCTTCGGCGAGAGCCAGACGCGGGGGCTCGGGGAGGGGGGATCCGCCGACGAGGGGGAGCAGCTGCAGGTAGTGATGAAGGTGGTGGGCCTCGGCGGGAGGGGGCGGGCCGGCCGTCGCGGGGGGGCTGGTCCGCAGGGAACGGATCTCCTCGAGGGAGCGCTTCCGGGTGGTGGGGAGGTGATGCCGGGGAGGGAGGGAGTGGGTGAGCATCCATCCCCGCCAAGGCGTGGCGTAGCCGACGCGGCGGGGAACGCCCCCGAGCCAGAGTTCGAGGGCGGAGCGAGGGGAGTTGGGGAGAACGATCCCGAGGTCGAACGCCCCGCGCCGGACCCGTCGCGCCACGGCGAGAACCCCCTCCCCCGGGGGGATCTCGAGCACCTCGTCGACGGCCGGGTGCGCCTTCCAGAGGGGGGCGATTTTCGAGGGGGTGAGGAGGGTGATCGATGCCTGGGGAAACCGCTCCCTCAGTCGGAGAAGGGCGGGCGTGGTCATCACGGCGTCCCCAAGCCAGTTGACTCCCCGGACGAGGATTCTCCCGGGGTCAGGGGCGGGGTGGGGCGGGGTGGAGGAGGGCATCGCGAAACGGGAGGGGGAGGGG
>DMJJ01000326.1 GCA_003452185.1 Verrucomicrobiales bacterium
TGGAAATCGATCCCGGCGAACCCGTTCACCTGGAGGTCGACCAGGGGCGGGGCGATCCAGGGGTCGGCGGGTGAGGGGTCGCCCGGAACCCGTTCGATCGAGGTGATCCGGCCCTGCTGCATCGTGACCGCCACCCGTGTCCGGGTTCGGAGGTCGAGTCCTTGTATGGTTTTGGAGCTCATGAGGGTCGGGTGCGGTACAGGACATCCACCAGGTTCCGGAGGTATTGCTCGTCGGCCAGGCCCTCCGTCGCCTCTGGGGGGAAGGGAACCAGGGAGCGGAAGTGGGAGGCGACCTCGGAGTAGAGCTGCACGCGGGCCTCGGGGGTGAAATCCTCGCGACGGAGGAGGCACTGCAGGGCGATGCTCGCGTCGCCCGGGGAGACCTGCTGCCTGAGGCGGGCGATGAGGTGGGGGTGGGCGCGAAGGGAGTTGAACTTGCCGGCCACCAGCTGGTCGATGTCGGGCTGCTGAAGCTTGGGAATCCGGACCACGGTGGTCCCGGCGGCCAGGTCGCCGAGCCGTTGAGCCCTGGGGCTGAGGGCCGCGGTCAGCCCTCCCAGGAGGTAGAGCCCCGGGAGCATGTCGACGGCCCGGAGCAGGTTGCGGAGGACCACCTGGCTGAAGCGGAGGCGCATCCCTTCCACGTCGACCACGCGGAGTCGGAGCGCCCGCTTGCCGAAGGTCTGTCCCCGCCAGGCCCACTCGGTGATGATTTTGTATCCCGTGTTGATGGAGAATCCGAGGAGGATCGCGATCCCCTGGGCGAGCTCCGGGCTCAGGACGGCGAAGAACCCGACCCCGATGTTCACGATCGTCATGAGGGCCATGAGCACCGCGAGGTCGATGAGCCAGGCGAGGAACCGGGGGGCCGGGCCGGCGAGCTCCTGGGAGAAGAGGATCCCCTCGGGCGTCCGGATGCGGAGACGCGGGGTGCTCATGCGGGGTCCTCCTCCCCGGGGCGGCCCATGCCTCCGCGGCTGAGGTAGGCGATGAGCCCGCCGAGTTCCAGGAGCCCGAAGGCGATCTTGGCCGAGTAGGGGAGGACGGGTTCGTGGAACTGTGAAAAGAAGGCCTCGATCAGCCCGGCCCAGACGAGCATGAGGGCCACGCCGCCGATGAGGGTGGCGAGGTCGCCGCTCACCGCCCGCATCCGTTGCCGCAGCCGTTCCCGCCGCCCCCATCCGATGAGCGCGTGTGCGAGCACGAGCCCGGCCTGGGCGCTGATGAGGATGGCGGGGATCTCAATGACCCCGTGCGGCAGCAGCCACCCGAGGAGGAACCGGGTCTCCCCGGCCATCATGTAGTCGGTCGAGACCACCCCCAGGATGACCCCGTTGTGGAACAGCACCACGAGGGTTCCGAACCCGTACGTCATCCCCATGGCCAGGGTTTTGATCGCCACCCCGATGTTGTTTTGCATCAGCGCGGCGGAGAATGCGGCCATCTGGGTGGCGGACGCGGTCACGGGGTGCCCCCCCTTGCGGTCGAGTCGTCCCTCCTCGCGGGCCACGCGCTCGCTGGGGCTTCCCCGATGGTTGGCGAACATCTCGGGGATCAGGGCATCCTTGGCCTCGAGGTCGAACGCCACGGCCAGCCCTCCAAAAAGCGTTCCCGCCAGGGTCACCGCCACGGTGACCCAGAAGGCGACGGCGTGGCGGCGGAAGGTGCGGGGGAGCGTCGAGTGGAGCCATTTCCAGGCCTCGAGGCCCCGGCTCCGCCGCCTCGACTCGTGCACCTCCCCGTAGGCCCGGGCCACAAGGCTCTCGAGGTAGCGCCGGAGCTCCGGCTCGGAGGAAAACGTCACGAGCTTGGCCAGGTCTGCCGAGACCCGCTCGAAGAGGTAGTGGAACCGCTGGACCTCCTGGAAACTGAGGCGCCGGTCGGGAGCCCGCTCCACCCGGGTGAGCAGGGTCTCGAGCTCGGACCAGTAGGGCCGTTCTCCCTCCATGAAGCGGGGAAGGTCGATGATCATATCAGAGCTGCTGCCGTTGCTTCACACTGAGATACCGGGTGACGAGATCGATGCTGAGGGCCGAGTGGTCGACGAGGTGGAACTGCACCCCGAGCCGCTGGAGCACCTTTGCCTGCTCGCGGAGCTTTTGCCATCGGAGGTGCCCGGCCAGGCGCTCGTAAACCCCCTCTGCCGAGGATGGGCTCCCTCCGTCGAAGAGCGGCTGCATGCCGGCCGGCCGCGGCATGCAAACGACCAGCAGGTGCTGCGAGGCGAGCAGCCGGGCATGACGCACGAAGGACTCCGAGAGGATCGGGTCATCGAGCGCCGTGAGATAGAGGAGAAGCGCCCGCCTGCGGAGGCGGATCCGGAGGAAGGTGGAGAGCTCGTCATGATCCGGGGTGACCTCCCGGGGC
This sequence comes from Verrucomicrobiales bacterium, assembly GCA_003452185.1. Lineage (GTDB taxonomy): Bacteria > Verrucomicrobiota > Verrucomicrobiia > Limisphaerales > UBA11320 > UBA11320. The sequence goes on from DMJJ01000326.1 coordinate 2,370, forward strand.
TCGAGCTGGTAGAGGGCGTCGCGGCAGGCCTGGAAATGAGCCGCGCCGTTGCGGGCCCGCACAAACCGTTCGACCCGGTCGCTGAAGACCGTCATCCCGAAGAGATCCCCCTGGTGTTCGGCCACCTGGCAGAGCACCAGCGCCGCCGTGATGAACTGCTCAAGCGCCGCCGGCTGAGCCCCCTCCCCGTGCCCCCCCGGGCAGGGGCGGGCACTCAGCCGGGAGGCATCGATCACGACGTACACCTCCTGGGTCCGTTCGAGCTGAAACACCTTCGTCATCGGGTGTCCCCGCCGGGCCGTCGCCTTCCAGTGGATCTCCTGAAACCCATCCCCCGGGATGTATTCCCGGAGCTTCTCAAACTCGCGTCCCCGTCCCAGCTGTCGCTGGGAGTGGGTCCCGACACCTCCCCGGTTGAGAAAGAGAGCGGCCAGGGTCCGGCGCTCCGGGAGCAGGTTCGGATAGGAGCGGATCTCCGCCGCGAGGGGAACCGCGATCCACCGATCCCAGAACCCCATCGGCGAGGAGATCCCCACCCGGGCTTCCCGGACCAGGAGCCGGCCCCGCTTCCGGGGAATGCATTCCCAGGGAACCCGGATCGCGGTTTCCCCTTCGGGGCAGAGCACCCGCAGTTCCTCCTGAACCGACTCCAGCCCTGGTGGGCTCCCCAGGCTGAGCTGAAGCGGGGGGAGGCCTCCCTCCGGGGAGCTGAGGATCCGGACCCCCAGTGCCAGGGGGCGGTCAACCGTGCCACGGGTCACGGCGGGCAGCTCCAGGCAAAGGCCGCGGAGGCGCCCCGCCGCCAGCACCGCATCGAGCAGGGCCAGCGCCCCGAGCACCCCCAGGACCGCCACCACGGGACCGAGCCACGTCTCGTCGACCACGATCGCGAGCGAGGCGGGGAGCTCGATCAGGGCGGTCCAGGCGATGAGTCTGGGGGTTGGGCGGAGCATGCCGTTGGATCCGGGGGGTGGGGGGGAGGAGGGTCGGGAACTCACCTCGGGACGGCGATCTCCTGAAGGATCCGTTCAATGACCTCACCGACCGCCAGTCCCTCGATCTCGAACTCGGGCCGCAGGATCAGCCTGTGTTCGAGCACGGGGCGGGCCATCTCCTTGATGTCATCCGGGGTGACGAAATCCCTGCCTGCCATCGCCGCCGAGGCGCGGCTGGCCAGCAGCAGGCTCTGGGTGGCCCGGGGACCCGCCCCGACGAGCACCCCCTCGTGCGCCCGGGTGGCTCGAACCACCTCCACGAGGTAGGCCAGGAGCTCATCCCGGAGGGTGATCGATTTCAACTCCCCCCTCAGCGCGGCGAGCTCCCCCGGCTGGAGCACCGGGCGGACGGCTCCCCCCGCGAGTGTGGCCTCGGGGGAGTCATCCCCGAGCATCCGCCGCGCCAGCGCCAGCTCCTCCTCCCGACCCGGGGGGCTCATGTTGATCTTCAGCATGAACCGATCCTTCTGCGCCTCGGGCAGCGGGTAGGTTCCCTCATACTCGACCGGGTTCTGCGTGGCGAACACGGTGAAGTCGGAGGGGAGGGGGTGCGTTTCCCGGTCGATGGTGACCGTCCGCTCCTGCATCGCCTGGAGGAGCGCCGACTGGGTTTTGGCTGGGGCCCGGTTGATCTCATCCGCGAGCAGAAAGGAGGTGAACACCGGTCCGCGAATCAGGCTGAACTCGTTTCTCTGGAGGTTGAAGACGTTCGTTCCCGTGATGTCGGTGGGCATCAGGTCGGGGGTGAACTGAATCCGCCCAAAGGGGCATCCCAGGACGCACGCGAGGGTCCGGACGAGCAGGGTCTTGGCCACCCCCGGGACCCCTTCCACCAGGGCGTGCTGCCCGGTGAAGATGACGATGAGGGCGCGGTCGATCACCTCGGATTGGCCGATGATGACGCGGGAGACCTCCTCGCGCGCCTGGGCGAGGGTTTGTTTAAGTCGGTCGGGTGTCATGGGATTTGGGGAGTGATGGGGGTCGTGGTGGAAGGGGAAGCCTCGGTGGAGGCCGCGGCGGCGATTTCCCGATAAACGGCAACGAGGTCCCGTCGGGCCGGGGGCTTTTCGTTTTCGCGGTCAATGATCTCCTGGATCCGCTGGAGCCGCGCCTTGGAGAGGGAGCGGCCCCCGTGGCCCGAGCGGTTCCATTCCTCGAGGCAAATCCGGAGGAGGTCCTCCGGGGGAACATTCCGCCTGAGAAGCCCGGCCAACCCGCCTGCGGCATCCCGTCCCTGGATCCAGTCGGCGGAGGCCTCCGGCAGGGGAGGGGGGGGGACAAAGCTGTTCGAGCTCCGCCAGATGAAGAGGAGGGCCACGATCCCCAGGATGACGAAGAACGCCTGCAGGCGGTAGCGACGGGCGAGGGTGGCGAACCCCGGGTTTTCCGATACACCGAGGTGGGTTTCATCAAACACCACGGTGCGGGCCGGGCCGAGGAGCCAGGAGAGGAACGCCGTGGGCCGCTCGTCGCGCAGGGCCTCGTTGCTGGCGAAGTACGAGTCCGTGGCCAGCACCAGGGTGCCGGCGCCAAGATGCCGTTCGATCACCACGGCGTTGGTCCCCCGCAGGTAGATGGATTCCCACTGCTTGCTCAGCTGCTCGAAGGTGCCCGAGCTGTGCCAGGTGAGCTTTTGGGGACGGGGGCCAGGCTGTGGCGAGAGGACCTCGACTCCGGGCGCCGTCCCGGAGGCGGGTTGGGGAAGGGGATGATCGGCAAGCCGGAACCCCCATCGCTCGGCGAGGGGGATCTCCTCGGCGCGCAGGCCCCGGGGGATCACGGGGGCAGGGCGATTGGTCATGGAACCGCTGCTCACCGCCCCCCGCAGAGTGTCGCCCCGCAGGGTGATGAGAAGGCGTCCGCCGGAGATGGCGAACTGCTCCAGGAGGCGGACTTCCTCCTCGGGGCCGGAGAGCTCGCGGGCTGGGAGTCCGAAGAGGCAGAGGGTTGTCCCCGGGGCCGGAGGCCAGCGACGCGGGCTCTGGAAGTGGCGCATCGTCCTGAGGCCGGGAAGCTGATCCAGGCTCTCGAACAGGACCCGGGCGCCGAGGGGGTCGGCCCGCAGGGTGGAGTACGGCGGATAGACGTCGCCCGAGGAAAACCGGAGGTTGAACAGGTGACCCATCAGGCCGAGGAACCCGGCGAGGAGCAGCCCGGCGAGGATCCAGGAACCGGAGGAGCGCATCAGGCCCTGCCTCCCTCGGCCGGGCGCTCCACCCGGGCCGCGAATTCGATCACCCCCTGGGCGTCGACCGCGTGGCTTCCGTACCACACCCGCTCGAACAGGAGCAGGTTCTCGTCAAAATCCTCCAGGGTGCTCGGGGCGGCATGGGCCCTTCGCGCTAGCTCGCGCCGGTAGTCCCGGTTGGACTTGAACCGTGCGAGGGTGATGAGTTGTCGCGAGGCCAGCCGGGCCAGGCTGGCGAGGTGGAAGGCCCGGAGCGCGAGGCGGAGCTCCCCTCTTGCCAGATGGTCCCGGCCGAGCTGGAGCCATCCCTCCTGCGGCAGCTCGGCCGCGGAGACCTCCTCGCGTCGCAGGTCGGGCGGGGGCTCCCCGATCCCCTGCACCGCGGCGGGGGTCTCCGCAGCCCGGCGGTCCCGGAGCCAGCGGGCCAGCTGGAGCCCCACGGCGGCCAGGAGGAGGGCGAGCGCCGCGTACGCCACGACCTCCACCGGAGAGAGCCAGTCAAACACCAGATGGGAGTTCTCGGCCGGGGGACGTGAAGGCCGGAAGAGCTTGCGCCACCAGTCGATCACCTTGTCGAGCATGCGGCCGATGAAGTCACCCGCGCTCTTGAGCTGGGCGCCGACCCATTTCCAGAAGCGGTCCCACGCCCCGGAGTCCGAGCCCTCACTGGCCTCGGCGGGGGCGCGGCGGGGGAGACGCCACCGGTACTCGGGGTGCTCCAGGGTGCGATCGATCGCCCGGTCGAGCTCGTTTCCGGGGAGGGTGGCCGAGATCGGGGGACGCTCGGAGCCCGGGTGCGGGGGGGGATCCGCCGCCGTGCAAGGGGACTGGGCGACCGGGAGCAGGAGCAGGAGCAGGAGGAGACCGGGGAGGGCCGGCTGGGTCCGGCGGCGACGTAGTGCCACACGGAGGTCCTCCCCCGTATGAAGGGCATCCCCCTGGAACTCCCGGAGGACGAACACCCCCTTGCAGAGGGGATCCATCATCAGGAGGGTGATGCCCGTGAGGGTTGCAAGGAGCGTGGAGTTGAGGGTGCTCCAGGGGCTCCGGGTCAGGGTGCTTTCGATTCCGAGGAAGGTGTGGAGCAGGAACGGGATCAGGAAGCAGAGGGCGAGCAGGTTCAGGAAGAGGAAAAACCCGAGCCCCGAGAGGATCGAGAACACGGCGTGGTGCTGGAGTTGCCAGCGTCGCGCCCCCTGCCAGGCTCGTCGAGCCACGTCCCGGGGGGAGGCTCCGGGATCGGCGGCCCGGACCGTGGCGGTCTGGAAAAAGGCGATCACCCACCCGGCGGGGGCCGTGGCGACGAGCGCGAGCGGGATCAGGAGGAGTCCCCACGGCTGGAGAGCGAGGTGGATCGCCGTCGTGCGGAGCGTGCCCCGCACCCCCCAGGGGGGAGGCGCCGCCCCGCGGGCCCGGGCGGCGAGGTGCTCCGCAAGGCGGGACTGCGACAGCTTGGCGGCCACGAAAAGGAGGGCCAGCAGGAGCGCCGAGGGGCCAAGGCGGTCCTCGGAGGCGGCCCCCAGGCTCATGTCCGCCCAGAAGTAGAGGAGCGCCGCCAGAAAGGGGAGGCTGCCGGCCAGGTACGCGCACCACGCCTCGACGGGGAGCTGCCGGAGGAGCAGGGAGGCCTCTTCGATCAAGTCGAGGGCTGGCTGGCCTTCCTGAACCAGAAATCGGCGTTTCATCTCGGCGTCCGCACCACGCCTCGCAGGCGCATCCGCGCCGTCCGGCGTGGGCGAACTCTCGGGATTCAGCCGACAAAGCACAAATCGAAAATGCTTCAGGCTTGCCTCCATCCTGTGCGCTTTCGACACTCCCTGCCAATGGGACCCACCCTGAGTATTCGATGCCGACCCCGCGGGGGGGCGGGGCGCGCCGGCCGAGGCGGTCGGAGGCCGCACACCCCATGATGCGGATCCTTCACTGGTACCTGCTTCGCCAGGTCCTTGCCACCCTGTTGATGACGGTGATGGTGTTCACCGTGATCCTTCTCCTTGGGGAATCGCTCAAGGAGGTCCTGGCCCTGCTGGTCAACGGGCAGGTCGGCCTGGGGGTGGTGGTGAAGACGATCGGGTATCTGATCCCGTTCGTCCTCGTGTTTGCCCTTCCGATGGGGCTGCTCACGGCGATGCTCCTGGTGTTTGGCCGGTTCAGCGCCGACCAGGAGCTCACGGCCGCCCGCGCCTGCGGGGTGAGCCTCGTCTCGCTCGTCTCCCCGGTGGTCGCCCTGGAAGGAGG
>DMJJ01000365.1 GCA_003452185.1 Verrucomicrobiales bacterium
TGGAGCTCCACGGAGACTCCAGGGCCGTCGGCCCGGTTGTGGAGCTGGCAAACCCCGCCCTGCTCCCGGACCATCGAGGCAATCATCGGCAGCCCCAGACCCATGCCGGCAACCTCCCCCGTCTGCAGCTTCTCACTCTGATAATACGGCTCCCACACCTTGCTGAGCCGGTCTGAGGGAAGCGTCAGCCCGTCATCCACGACCTTCACGACAACCTTGCCCTCCGATGTCCGCTCGAGCCTCACCTCCACCTTGGGACTGCGGTGGGGATGAAACTTCCGTGCATTCTCCAGCAGCTCGATCAGCGAGAGCTCCATCGCCTTGAGGGGGAATCGGACCTCGGAGTCGCTCAACTCCGCGGGCACCTCGACTTTCACGCCCGCCAGACCCACCTGCCGCGCCGCGCGCTGAACCACCCCTTCAAACTCAGCCACCAGGAAGGTGTTGGCCATCCGGCCGATCATCGGGGCATCAAGATACTCCAGGACATCCTCCACGTGCTCCCGGAGCTGGTGGACACAGCCGCGCGACAGTTGGAGCAGCTCCTGCGTGTCGGGCCTCCGCAGCAGCGCCTCGTCGGTGGCAAGAATCTCGAGCGCTCCGACAAGCCCGACCAGCGGGGTCCGCAGCTTGTGGGCCATCTGGGTGTGGAACTTCCATTGATCCCGCTGCAGGGCAAGCTCCGGGGTGACATCCGAGAGCCGCAGAAGGCGGCCACCCAACGGGCTCCGCCCCACCCGCAGGGAGGTCACCTCAAGCCAGAACGCAGCCCGCGCATCTGTCTCAGGCTTCACCACCCGGAAGGGAACCCTCCTCATCGGATCGACCGCGGCCTCCCACCCGATCGCCATGCTCTCGGGATCGGATTCGAACTCGCTCCGCAGCCGGTCGAGGAACCCCACCCCTGCGAATCCCTCCTCCGGCAACCTCAGGAGACGGCATGCCTCCGGGTTCGCATAGGTGATCCGCCCCTCCGCGTCCAACACCGCATACCCATCCCGCGAAAGCTCCGCGATCTGCTCAAAACGGTCGCGCTCCTCAAGATAGCGTCGTTGCCGATTGAGCCGCGTAATGCTCCGAACCCGCATCCGCACTTCCTCCCGATCCACCGGCTTGGTCAAGAGATCATCCGCACCAGCCTCAATCGCCTTGCGACGCACATCCCGGTCATCCATCGCCGTGACCATGATGATCGGAAGTGGCCCCAGATCAGGATCGGCCCGCACCCGGCCACACACCGCAAACCCGTCAAGCGACGGCATCATCACGTCGAGCAACATCAGGTCAGGCCGCAGCGCCGCCGCCTTGGCCAACGCCTCCTCGCCCGTCGAGGCCACCTCAATTCGATACGCCGGCGACCTCAACACGCTCTCCAGCAACCGCTGGTTCGCGGGCTCATCGTCGACAATCAGTATGACCGACTGGCTCTCCATTCCTCGAAGCCCTCCCACCCCACCAGACCCTCGCCGGGAAACACCCCGGCTGAGCCGCGTCTTAAGGAAGACTCACCCCGTAGTCATCGGAGAGATGGGCAGGTACTTGAGTGGGGAGGAGGGAGCGGGGGGGGGCGCATTTTCTTGATGCGTTCCGACGGGCACCTCGTAGCATCCGGGCCATGTCCGAGACCCCGTACGTACAGCTGCTCGAAGCAACGATCTCCCATCTCGAGCACCTTAGGAGCCAGGGAGCGCGTCACGTGCAGGTGACGCCGGGGGTGTTGCAGGAGCTCGTGACCACGAAGGGAACCCCGGACGCGCCGGTCCGGGAAACGCGTCCGCCAGCCCCGCCCACCCCATCGCGTCCCGCCGGGTCGCCACTCCCCTCGGTGCGAACGGGAGGCCCCCTTCCCACGGTCAAACCATTTGCCCCGTCGCCGACCCCATCCTCAACCCGGGGGGGAAGCCCCGCAGCCTCCCCATCGGTCGCCACTTCCTCCGGTGGCAGGGAAGCGACAGACAAGGGGGCGGCCATGGAGGGACTGCGGGAACGGGTCCTGGCCTGTGTCCAGTGCCCAAACCTTGTGGCGGCACGGAAGAATGTCGTCTTCGGGGTTGGGAACGTCGACTCCCCGCTCATGTTTGTCGGGGAGGCCCCCGGGGCGGATGAAGATCTCCAGGGGGAGCCGTTCGTCGGAGCCGCTGGGCAGCTCCTCACCAAGATGATCCAGGCGATGGGGCTCTCCCGCGCCGAGGTGTACATTGGAAACGTCCTGAAGTGCCGACCCGACACCCCGGGTCAGTCGTACGGCAACCGCAAACCCTCCCCTGAGGAAATGGCCACCTGCCTCCCGTACCTCCGGGAGCAGATCCAGATCATCCGCCCCCGGGTGATCGTTGCCCTCGGAGCGACGGCCATGGAGGGGTTGTTCGGCCGAGCCCCGGTGCGGATCACCGGGGAGCGGGGCCGATGGAAGGACTTCGAGGGGATCGCCGTCATGCCGACCTTCCATCCCTCGTACGTCCTCAGGAACCAGTCGATGGAGACAAAGCGGCAGATCTGGGAGGATCTCCTCGCCGCCATGGAGCGGCTCGGGATGCCGATCTCGGACAAGCAGCGGGGGTACTTCCTCAAGGCGGGGTGACCCGCTCGACCCTGAGCAGCAGGTTTCCCGCTCCCCCAAGGGGTGTGATCCACTCCGTGTTGGGAAAGACTCCCGGGATCGTGGCCAGCTCCGTGTACGGCCCCTCGGGGGAATCGGCCCCCAAGACCCGATAGGCCGCCCCCTCGATCCCAGGCCAGCTGAGCCGCCCTACCGCGCTGCTCCAAGGGGTGAGGTCGAGCTGGAACGGGAGCTCCGGGGCCAACGGATTGGTCTGCAGGAGTTGCTCGATGGAGTTTGGAACGCCATCCCGGTCCGGGTCCTCAGCGGCACGCGCTCCCAGATTCCCAAAGTGGGCCATCTCCCACCCGTCCTCCAGCCCGTCGTGGTCGGTGTCGAGGATCGGCACTCCCTCGATCGTGAGGTCGACCCGAAGAACCTTGCCTGATCCCCCAACGTAATCCTCATCGCTCACCTCCACCGTCCAGGTCCCGGCCGAGGACTCGAAGTAATGCTGCACCGAGTAGTACGTCCAGCCCTCCGTGGGGAACGGGTTGGAATCGGTATTGAGCCGCTGGAGTACGCTTCGGGTCCCCGAGGGGGAAAGCAGGGTGACCCGCATGTCGGCGCGGCGCGGGTGGTCCGACTGAAGCTTCAGGGAGACATGCTCGCAGAGGAGTGTGTTGGTGACGGAGAGGGTGTAGACCGCCTTCTGGAGGGCAATCCTCGCGACGGCTGTGGCGTTCGTCTGGATCAGCTGCAGGAGCGACTCCCCGGCGGTCCGGCCGATCAGGACGGCGGGGATCGCGGAGAAGTCGGTATAAGACATGGGGAGCCGGTCGACCGTGCCCGAGTTGTTGTAGATGACGATCAGCGGTGCCCCCGCCGCGGCGGCGTAGCGGATCTTGTCGACAAAGGTGCTTCCCCCGCGCTGGCAGAGGGCGGCGGCTCCATTGAGGTTCGTGCTGATGGGGCCCGGTGCCGTGCCGATGTTGGCGAGCGGAAACCACCCCGTGGGGGCATCGGCATGAACCCCCAGGGCGGCCGTCGCGGGGATGGAGGTCAGCGCAGCGGGGATCCCCGTTCCCGCGACCTCGACGCGAAGCCCGTCGTCCGGGATCGCTTTTTGAGAGGCGGATCCGACAGTGACCCGCATCGGGGAGGGACGGCGGATCCAGGCACGGGCCCGCTGCACCGCCAGACCCGCATCGGGGATCCCGAACCCGAGGTTGTGGCTCACGCGGAGACCAGCCCCGTTGGTCTGGATTGTTGGGTCGGCAAGGTCGAGGTGCCGGGAGCTCAGGAGCAGCGCCTGCTGGACATCCCGGTAGCCGAGGGCCGGGTTGGCCGAAAGCATCAGGGCGACGATGCCGGAGACCAGGGGCGTCGCCCCCGAGGTGCCGGTGAACCCGGCGAGATCAAACCGGTAGTCTGCGGAATCGGTCACCGTCACCACGGAGTTGCGTCCCCCGATGCCCGTGATGTCGGTGGTCACGAGGGTCGGGTAGGAAGGATCGGGATCAACCCCTCCCTGAACGGTTTCGCTGCTGGGAGCCCCCACCAGAACGCACGCCCCGGGGTTGCTGTAGCGGGTGACACGTCCATCGCTCCGTGCCGCCGCGACCGCGATGACGCGGGGATTCGAGGCATAGCCGTCGGCGTTCACATCCCCAAGGCTTCCCCGCCCGTTGCTCGCCGCCTGGACCAGCACCACGCCGAGACCGCCCCGACCGGCGGTCACGGCGTTGCTGATTCCGATCTCCTCCATCGGAGGAAGCGGATAGAGGGAGGTTCCGCCCGCCCCCCAGCTGTGGTTCTGCACCTGGACGACGTTCGACCGGTACTCGAACATTTGCTTCATCCCGACGGTGTCGGGCGCAAGGGCGCTGCCGTGGAAGATCACCCAGCTGGCGAGCCCCGCCTTGGGGGCCACCCCGGAGACCCCCCGGTGGTTGTCCGCGGAGGCGGCGATCAGGCCGGAGACCGCCGTTGAGTGCCAGGCGGTGTTGAGGCTCGGACCGGCATTGGTGGTCTGATCCCCGAAGTTGAAGTGGGGGTTCCCCGCAAATCGATCCTGCAGGTCGGGATGGGTCATCTCCGCGCCGTCATCGACCACCGCCACCAGGACATTCTCCCCGCGCGTCCACGGCCAGGCGGCGCGGACATCAATGTCGATTCCGAGCGGATGCCCCTGTGAATCCCGGTTCTCGAGATGCCATTGCCGCGGGAAATAGGGATCATTGGGGGCCTGGGCATAGGCATTCTGGGTGAAGGCCGGATACCGCATTGCCGGATAGCAGGCCATGACCCCGGGAAGGGCTCCGATCAACTCCGCCTCCTCCGCCGCGGTCCAGGCATCCGGGGCCTGGACCAGCCAAAACCCCGGGTGCAGCTCGCCCGCGAGCGCCAGTCGACGCCCCCGGACCAGCGCCGCGGCATCGCCCCCGGGCCCGGGGGCCAGGATCAAGCGGGAGGAGAACTCCAGGGTCTCATCCGCCCGATCCGCACGACGCGCATAAAGCCAGGAGCGGCTCGGCGAGGAGGCGGGATCCTCAACGCTCGCGACCGGGACCTCGTATCGCCGAAGGAGCGGCTCCCGAAACTCAAAGCGCACCACCGCCGGCTCCAGCAGCGTGGCTCCCCGCACCTCGGGGAGACGGCTTCCAAGCCAGCAGACAGTGAGCAACAAGAACCACTTCTTCACATCAGGGACCCACGACACCAACGCCGAACAACATACCCCCGAACAGGCTGCGTTTCGAGGGAGCACCGGGCCCGGCAGCCCGGCTCCAGGGGAAGATCGTCGGAAGAGAGGCCCAGCTTGAGCCGAAGTGCATTGGAACGCTGCAGTTACAGAAGGCGGCTTGCAGAAGGGGGGAGATCGATCACGCCCCCCGGGGTGTGGCAGCAGGACCGCTACCGACCGACGGCAGGGGGTCCCCCTTCGGCCTTCGCCCACTCGGGAGGGGTCCGCAGCCGATAGAGCATCTCACCCGCCTTGGGAACCATCAGGATCCCCTCCGACTCGCGATTGGCATACGCCGCCGGATCAATCGTGGCCGGGTCCCGATACCCGAGGTTCACCTCACGACAGACCGACTCCGGGATCCCGGTGGCCAGGGTCACCCGGATCCGGCAGCTCTCAACCCCATTCTCGTAGGTCCCAATCCCCCGCACATGTGTGCAATGGGCGATCACGCCCCAGGGGAACCCCTTGAATCGATCCCATTGCTTGAGGAAATAATCGCGACAGTGATACCCGAGCTTCCGGATGTTGTGTCCGTGGGTGAGGGAGATCTCGTGGATGTGAGGCCCGTACAGGATCACCTCACCGCCGTCGGCCACCACCGGCTCAAGCTTGTACATCCCCTTCCCCCCC
>DMJJ01000367.1 GCA_003452185.1 Verrucomicrobiales bacterium
CGGAACTATTTCGAGCTCCGCGGGAACCAATCCCAGCTGGCCGTCGCGAGGCGCAATGCCGAAAACCAACAGGAGACCGTCCGGCTCGCCATCGCCCTGCGGGATGGAGGCCGCGGCACGGAGCTCGATGTCGCCCGGGCCAGGACGCAGCTCAACCTGACACTCGCCTCGGTCCCCCCTCTGGAATCGGCCGTTGAACGATCCCTTCACCGGATCGCGGTGCTCACGGGGGAGCAGCCCGGAAGCCTCCCACGAGAACTGCGGGAGGCCACCCCTGTCCCCGCGTTCACCACGCTCCCCAACATCGGGGCCCCGGCCGACCTGTTCCGGCGTCGACCGGACATCGCTGCGGCGGAACGGTCCCTGGCTGCGGCCACCGCACGGGTCGGCGTTGCCGCCGGGGATCTGTTTCCCAAGGTGACCTTTACGGGCACCGTGGCCCTTGAAGGCACCACGTTCACGCGGATGGGGGGATCGGGAGGGGACACCTGGGGATTCGGTCCCCACATCAGCTGGGCCGCCTTCGACCTCGGCCGCGTGCGGCAGCGGGTCAAGGCCGCCGGGGCACGGGCCGAGGCCGCCCTGGCGCTCTACGACAAAACCCTCCTCGCGGCCCTTGAGGAGACCGAGAACGCCCTCGTTGACTACGGACGCCAGCAAGCCCGCCGGGATGCCCTCAAGGCATCGGTCGCCTCCGCCACACAAGCCGTGGGCTTCGCCCGCCAGCGATACAAGGATGGAGTGGCCGACTTCCTGACGGTGCTGGATGCCGAGCGGGTGCAACTCCAGGTGGAGGATTCCCTTGCCGCCAGCGAGACTCGAACGGCAACGGCCCTGGTCGCCATCTTCAAGGCCCTGGGGGGCGGGTGGGTCCCCCGCTGAGGCCGGGCTGATTCGCTCCACCGGGTTCAGGTCGATGGTCTGCGGACTTTCCGCCCCCGCATCCGACCGGGTCTAGGCACCCCGCCTCCGGGGATGGAAACCGGGGGGAGATGCAAAAATGAGGCGACCGGCCGCACGCCCTGCCTCTGAGCGCACGACCGGCCGCCGACACACCAACGAACCGACCGAAACCCCGGCCGCACCCGCGGCCGGGAGAGTGAGACCCGCCGTTTAGAACCTGAAGATCAGGTCAACGGTGAACCGGCTGTCGAACAATCCCTGGGGATGGGTGACTCCGCGCTCATACGCGAACCCGAGGTCGACGCGGTCGATGACCCGGGAGCGGAAGCCGCCACCGAGCACCGCCGACGTCTTCCCCGCGCCGTTCGAGACGCCGAAGTTGTAGACGTCGTATCCCTCATGACCGAGCGCCAGCTGGTTGGCGTTGTTCAGGGTCGTGAAGGCGCTCATCGCGACGAACGGGACGAAATACTTGCAGGTCGCATAGTCCACCTGGGCGCTGTAGTGGAGCTGCGCGGTCTGGTCATGGAAGTCGTTCGGAATCCGGGCGCCGGCGTTCCCCGTGAAGTGGACCTTGTCGTATCCCTTCTGGGCCGAGATGAAGACATCCCACTCCCCCTTGCCCGAGCCCTGGAACACACGCTCGTTGCCGGTGGGAATCGCAATCTTGAACCCGGGGGTCACGATGAGGTCGTTTTCCTTGTCATCGATCACCGCATACTTGAGTCCCGCGGAGAGGTCGTTCCACCCATCCTTGTGCGGGAGCACCGAGGTCGGACGGAGCTGCGTGAATCCATCCTTCGTGGCGATGAATCCGAGCCGGTCGTTGATCGCGTAGCGAAGCTGCGCCGCATACACCCGCGCAAACCCGCCACCGCTGATGAAGGTGTCGTCGATCTTGTGGTAAATGAAGATCGGACGCACCTCGCTCGTGATATGCGGATCCTCAAAAAAGAGGGGATTTGTGACCGGAGCCATGTGGATGTGCTCCGCGTCTTCCGCGGTTGCGCTCAAGGCAGGCGCCAGGGCAAACCCGGCCAGAGCCATACAAGTGAGGGGAATCAGGTTTTGTGTGTTCGTCATACGCGCAGTTGTATAAATCCTTCACCCAACGGGGGCTCCTCCGCGATTGACCATCTTCCGGCTTCTTTTGTTTTCCATCCCTTGTCCTATGCCTGAGCAAGAAACGGTCAATGGATGGAGGATTGACACCTGGCATGGATCCCCCGTTGGACGGGGGGTCCGGGGCGGGTGCGGTTCCCCCCGGGTTGCGCCTGTGTCCATCAACACACACTCCATCCATGCTCTTGCTAAAGGGTGAAAAAATTCATGTCGTGCATCGGCGGTTGTTCGAGCGGGACATCCGCAAGCATTTCATTGGCGAGGTGGAGGATTACGAGAACGGCCTGGTGCGGGTGGTGGGGCATGTCTTCGTGATCGAGGATCCGAAGGAGAACGTCTTCCGCAAGAAGCCGGAGCTGCGGACGCGGGTGATCTCTCTCAACAGCGGCGAGGTGTTTGTGAATATCCTGCCGCCCACCGTGGATCTGGAGAAGATCCGCTACGAGGGAGTCGGCCACGACATGCGGGTGACCGACGGCAGCGGGTGGCATCTCGACATCAAGGAATTCGGGTGGACCTGACTCCCCGTCGCGGTTAGCCGGTCTGGAGTCCCGTTCAATCCCCTCCCCGGTGCCGTGGCCGCGCGTGCCACGGAGGGGACTCCGCTTACTCCCGACCGAGGAGTTGCGTCACCCGGGCCTGGACGAGGGGATTTGGCGAGGCCCGCAGATCCTGGATCGCGTTGCCGGTCAGCTCTCCTTTCGCCACCTCCCCTGACTCCAGCCCCGAGAGCAGCGCCGGGATCCAGTCGGGACGGGCGGCAAGTCCCTCGATCGCGGCCGCCCGCACCACGGGGGCCATTCCTTTCCAGATTCCCACCACCGCCACCCCCTCCTCGGGACGGCCGATCTCCTGCAGGGAGCCGAAAGAGGCCAGGGCCAGGGCGGGGCTGTTGGTGGCGTTCAAGGCTGCGAGGAGGGTTCCACGCGCGGCATCGCTCGGGAGGACGCGCGTGAAGAGGATCGCCCGGAGACGATCGGCCTCGGGGGCCTCGGGATTGGAGATCCGGGCGAGGATGGCCGACTGGGCTCGGGGATTCCCGCAGAGGGCATCCACCTGTTGCGCGGAGGCCGAGAGCTCGCCGTTCCCCGTCTCCTGAAGCCGCGCCAGAAGCCGCTTGATCCCCTTGTGACCCGACCACGCCTTGCTCCCCTTCTGGCCCTGGAGCATTCCCTGGAGCCCGCGGGCGCAAAGCTGCGGCGACTCGGATGCGAGGTCCCCCAGGAGCAGAAGCGCCTCGTCAACGGCGGTCGCCTCCCGTGTGCCAAAGATCCGCCGGATGCTCCGCGACAACAGCTCCCCGCTCAGCGGCATCCCGCCATCCCCTGCCGATCGGAGAAGCGCCAGGGCATTGGTCCGGTCGCGAAGCAGGAACGGCTCGAAGGCCCCCCATATCATTCCCCGCAACGCGGGATCCTCGTCGGCGGAGGAGGCGCCCACCAGGTGCTCGAGCGCGGCCCGCAGCTCCGCTTCCGGCAGCGGAGCGGGCGACGCCTGCGCGGGATTGAGACTCCCGGCGGTCTCGATGCGTCGCAGGGCGATGGCCGCCTCGAGCCGCCCCCCCATCTCCCGATCCCGCGCCCGCACCCCGAGCACTCGCAGCGTCTCGGGGCCGGGGGCGAGGGTCTCCCCGAGGAATCGCACCCCCCAGCCCCGCACCACGGGATCCTTTTCCG
>DMJJ01000435.1:0-19193 GCA_003452185.1 Verrucomicrobiales bacterium
TGACCCCGCTCCGGGCCCAGGTCGCCCTCGAGGCCATCAAGGGGGATGCCATCCTGAAGGAGATGCCCCTCGTGCGACAGACCCGGCTGTCGGTCACCCCGCTCACCCCCCGGCAGTTCACCCGAGTGTTGGAGCTGGGGGAAACCCGCATCGCCCGATGACACATCCTGATCCGTTCCCCCGGGCCTTCCGTGCGGTCATCTTCGACATGGACGGGGTGATCGTCGACAGCGAACCGCTCCACGAGCAGGCGTTCCTGGAGACATTCCACGAGCTGGGGTACGCGGAGACCCACGGGATCCGGTTCCAGGACTACCTGGGGCGCTCCGATCGCGCGGTGTGGGATGCGTTCATCGAGAAGCACCGCCCGCATCAAACTCGCGAGGTGCTGACCGACTTGAAAGAGAGCCGGCTGATCGAGGTGATCCGGCGGCGGGAGCCCCTGTTCCCCGAGATCCCGGCGCTGGTCCCGAGCCTGGCTGCGCGCTACCCCCTGGCGCTCGCCTCCGGATCGGTCCACCGGGTGATCGCCACGGTGCTCGCCCTGCGGGGGCTGCGCTCCCACTTTGGCCCCGTCGTGAGCGCCGAGGATGTGCGGGCCGGGAAGCCGGCGCCGGACATCTTCCTGCGCACGGCGCAACTGCTCGGGGTGTCGCCGGCGGACTGCTGTGTCATCGAGGACACAACGGCCGGGGTTGAGGCGGCCCGCTCGGCCGGGATGAGCGTCATCGCCATCACCAACACCTACCCGGCCGAGGCGCTGCACCGGGCCGACCGGGTCGTACGCACGTATCGGGAAATCGAGCAACTCCTCCTCCCCCAGGCCCTGTGATGACTCCCCTCCCGCTCCCTGGCGCACGGCGGCCGGCATCCCGGCTCTCCGCCCCCCTGCTCCTCCTGCTGCTCGCCGCCGGGACACACCTGGCGCGGGGCGATTGGCCCCAGTTTCTGGGACCGACCCGCGACGGGATTGTCGCCGGGGCGGGGGCCTTCGGTCCGGCCTGGCCCGAGGAGGGGCCCAGGAGGCTCTGGGTCCGCGACGTCGGGGCGGGGTTCAGCGGGCCGATCGCAATCGGCGACAAGGTGGTGCTCTTCCACAGGCAGGGGGACCAGGAGGTGCTTGAGTGCTTTGACGCGGCGACGGGGCGCACTGCCTGGAGAGCCTCCCACGCGACGGCTTACGTGGATGACTTTGGATTCGACGAAGGGCCCCGGGCCACTCCCTGCGCGGACTCGGGCCGGGTCTATACCCTGGGGGCCGAGGGGACAGCGGCGGGGGTGGAGCTCTCCACGGGTCGCACGCTCTGGGTCCTTGAGGGGCGGAAAGTCTTCGGGTCCCGAAAAGGTTTCTTCGGCCTCGCGCCGAGCCCCTTGGTGGAGGGGGACCTGGTGATCCTGGTGTTTGGGGGGGAGAACGGTGCCGGGATCGTCGCCGTGGAAGGGGCAACGGGGCGCGTGCGATGGAAAACCGGGGAGGATGAGGCGAGCTATGCCTCCCCCGTCTCGGCCGTCATCGGGGGCAGGCGCCGCCTTCTCGTGCTGACCCGGGAGGCGCTGGTGGCCCTGGAGCCGGCCGATGGGAGACAGCTGTTTCGATTTCCGTGGCGGCCTCCGATGAGCGCCTCGGTGAGCGCCGCCACGCCGCTGGTGATCGGGGAGCACATTTTCCTCTCCGCCAGCTACGGCACCGGGGCTGCCTGGCTAAAGTACCGCGAGACCGGGCCCGAGGTGGTCTGGCAGGCCTCGCAGGGAACACTCTCCAGCCACTATGCCACGCCGGTGGCGCACGAGGGGTTCCTGTACGGCTTTGATGGGCGACAGGAGCAGGGTTGCACCCTGCGCTGCATTGCAGCCTCGACCGGCAAGGTGATGTGGAGCCAGGAGCGGTTTGGCGCCGGCACCCTGGTGCGGATCGGAGGCGAGCTGCTGATCTTGACCGAGAAGGGGGAGCTGGTCCGGGCTCCGGCAACGCCGGAAGGATTCCGGCCCACAGCCCGCGCCCAGGTGCTCCCGTTCCTGGCACGGGCCCACCCTGCGGTCTCGGGGGGACGGCTCTTCGCGAGGAGCAAGGACAAGCTCTTCTGTCACGACCTTGGCTCCGGTGGACGGTGAGCCCGCCGGGCCGGACTCCAACTTCCGCATCGACGCTGGGGGCTCCCGTGTGCTTCGCTGCGGGAAACACCTCGACACACCACGCGCATGCCCACCCAAGCACCCAGCCCCACGGAACAGGGATCCTCCCCCGCCTCGTCACGCCGGTTCGTCTCTGTCGACGCCCTCCGGGGATTTGACATGCTTTGGATCGTGGGGGCCGGCGGATTGGTCCACGCACTCGACCGTCTCGCGGGTGAGGGGCAGAGCGGGCTGCTTCACTTTCTCTCAAGCCAGCTGAGCCATAAGGAATGGGAGGGCTTCGCCTTTTACGACCTGATCTTTCCGATGTTCGTCTTCCTGGTCGGGGTCTCAATCGTCTTCTCGTTGAGCCGGGCCGCAACAGAGGGGGGCCGAGGTGCTGCCTTTCGCAGGATTCTTCGCCGGTTCGCGGTCCTGTACCTCGTCGCGCTCGTGTACTCCGGCGGGTTCTCCAAGCTCTGGCCCGACATCCGGCTGCTGGGGGTCCTGAACCGTATCGCGCTCTGCTATCTTTTTGCCTCCATCTCCTTCCTGCTTCTCCCTACGCGCGGGCTGGTGGCTCTCCTTGCCTCCGTTCTCCTCGGCTACTGGGCCATGATGGCCCTGGTCCCGTTCCCCGATCTCCGGCCTCGGGGGCCGGACGGCGCCCTGGTCAGCGAGCGTCTCCTCGTGGAGGATGTGAAGGAGCTCAATTGGGGTTCGACGAACCGGATCCATGGGCACTACGAGCCCGGGGTCAACCTCGCCCACTACATCGATCAGCGGTATCTCCCCGGCAAGAAGTGGAACGGCTCCTGGGACCCGGAAGGGTTCCTCAGCACGTTGCCTGCGATCGGCACCTGCCTGCTGGGGGTTCTGGCAGGGCTGCTTCTGAAAAATCCCTCGGTGGGGGACCAGTCCAAGGCGCTCTGGCTCCTCGGGGCCGGGGGCCTGAGCGTGGCCGTTGGGTTCCTGTGGGGGATCGAGTTTCCGGTCATCAAGAAAATCTGGACCTCCTCCTACGTGCTGGTCGCCGGGGGCTACAGCGCGATGCTGCTCGGGGCGTTCCACCAGGTGATCGAGGTCTGGCAGGTCCGCTGGTGGACCCCCCCGTTCCTCTGGGTGGGGTCGAACTCGATCACGATCTACCTCGCGAACAACATCATTGGGTTCGGCACCCTGGCGAAACGCTTTGCCGGGGGGGATGTCGCGGCGTCCCTCGACCGCCACATCCGCACGGGGGCCGGCGACCTGCTGCTCTCCGTGGTGGCGATCGGGATTGGGCTTGTCCTGGTGCGCTTCCTCTACGTCCGGAAGATTTTCCTGCGCATCTGACGGACCCCTGCCCCCCCGCCCCCCACGGGGTGGAGGCGGGTGCCGATCAGCGAAATTTCCAGGCGGGCTTGGCCTCGCGGGTGAGAGGGAGCCTGAGGAGATCGGCGCGGATCATCTCGATCGGGATCGCGTTTTCCCGCAGCACCGCGTCATGGAAGGCCCGCTCGGTCATCTTCCCGGTGCCGACCATCTCCTTCTGGAGGCTTCGGAGCTGGAGTCCCCCCAGCATGTAGGCCGCCTGGTAGAGCGGCCCGTATCCCCCGGCGATTGAGCGGCGCACCTCGGCGGTCGCGTTTCGCCGCTCGTGCCCGACCCGTTCCACCAGGAAGTCGACCGCCTGCTGGGGCGTCATCTCTCCGAGGTGGAACTTCAGGGAGAACAGAATCCGGGCACACCGGTGCGTCCGCCAGAACAGCATCCCGACCCTGTCCTCCGCCGTCTTGGGGAAGCCAAGATCCCAGAGCCGCATCTCCCAGTACAGGGCCCAGCCCTCGACGAGGAACGGGGTGCTGAACACCCGCCGGTGCGTGCGGTAGCGCGCGGCCATGTAGCTCTGCAGGTGGTGCCCGGGGATGAGCTCATGCTGGACGGTCGCGCGACAGAAGTGAATGTTGTTCCCCCGCAGGCTCATGACCTTGTCCTCATGAGACATGGTGTCCGTGGGGAAGGAGATCGAGATCACCTCGCCCCCGGTGAAGTAGGGACTCACCTTCTGGCGCTCCGGGGTCATCATCTCCATCCGCCAGATCTCCTTGCAGAGGGAGGGAATCGTGACGAGCTCGCGTTCCTCCAGGAACCGCACGGACTCGTCCGCGAGTTCCCGGATCAGGCGGGGTTGCTCTCCCGGTTTGACGTGAAGGCCGGCAACGTGGTCGAGTGCCTTGCGCCACTCTCCGCCGAAGCCGAGATCCTTGGCGGCCCTCCGCCACTCGGCATCGCACCACTCAAACTCCCGGTTCGCGATGTCGATCAGCTCCTCCGGGGAGTACGGGATCATCTCCGCCTCAAGCGCGTCGAGGAGCGCCTGACGGCCGATCGGGTCCCCGACGAGCGGCTCCTCCTCCCCGTCGCGCATCCCGACCACCTCCCGACGCAGGTAGGAACCATACTCCTGGAGCTCGTGGTCGCACTTCTCGTACGGCTGCCGAAGCCACCAGGTGAACTCGGGATCGTAGCCAGCGTAGAAGTCCCTCCACTCCCGGAGCAGCCCCCGGAGCTGGTCCAGGTGGCGGGCGGCCCGCTGTCCCAGGACCTTCGACACAGGGGCGGGAGCCCCTTCCTTTGCACCCTTGAGCTTCTCGGCAACCCCCTTGCGGGTCTTGGAGACCTCCTCCGCGACGCCCGACACCACCTCGGCCGCCTGGCGGGAATCAAGGTCCTTCATTCTCCGTCGGTCCTCCTCCAGTTGGATGAGCCTGGGGGCGAACGGGACCAGGTCCTTGATCTCCTCGACCTGCTGGCGGAGGTGCGTGAGGGCGCGCGACTCATGCACGAGGTGCGACTTGAGAAGCAGGTAGTCGACCTTGCCCTCCTGGTCGAGGGAGTCGAAGGGGACCCCGCCCAGGCTCTCCAGGCTAGACTGGTAGTGTCGGCGCAACCGGTCCCCCCGCTCCGCCGAGAGCCCGATGGTCTCCCGGCGTTCCAGGGATTCCGTGTCGACGATGAACTGCTCGATCCGGGCCCGCATCGGGGTGAGCGACGGGTCGCCCGCAGCCGGTTCCGCGGACTCGGCTCCCGACCGCAGGAGCCCAACGAGGAGGAGGAGGAACAGGAACGCCACCTTCCCGGGGGCGGCGGAGGCTCCGGGGGTGCGAAACGGCACTATCGGCATCGGCTTCATGAACGTTCAGGGCTTGTGGGCTCAGGGGATCGCGCTGTGGATGAAGCGCGCGAGGTCCTTCTTCAGCGCCAGGAGCGAGGGTTTGACCGTGTACATCATGTGCCCCCCTTCGTAGTCGGCGAGGGTCACGTTCTGGCGGACCTTGGGGTCGAAGCCAAAGTGGTCGAACGTGTACCGGGTCGCAAAGTAGGGGGTCGCCAGGTCGTACACCCCGTTGGCCACGAAGACCTTCAGGTAGGGGTTGTGCGTCATGGCCGCGCGGAGGGTTTCGGCGACGTAGACGTAGCGGTTGCGGTAGTCGCCGAAGTTCCACGGGTGGACGTTTCCCGTCAGCACCTCGTACGGGAGATCGCTCTCAAAACTGAGCTCCCTCCGGACGTAGTCGTTGAACGCGGCCGTGAAAGGACCCAGCACCCCGGTGTAGCTCGGATCGTAGTCGGGGGTGTCCCCGACCCCATCCCGGTCGATCCCGGTCATCCGGCTGTCGAACCGCCCCACGCTCTTCCCCTCCGCGCGGAGCAGCTCCTTGAAGAACTGGCGGTCGGTGACGCGGAGGTTGGCGCGCATCACATAGTCGGCCCCAAGCCCGGTGAGCCGGGCGACGGCCTTCGCGACCCGATCGGCGTCGGCCGCCGGAAGGCGGTTTCCCTGGAGGAGGGCGGCGGCGTAGTCACCCGCGGCGTACCGCTCGGACTCCGCCAGGGCTTTGCGGAGATCCCCCTGCAGATCGGGGGCGAGCTTCTTGTGGTACCAAGCCGTGGCGGTCATCGTCGGGAGATACAGGACGTGGGGGATGTCGTTCCCGGGGGTGAAGCTCAGGGTTTGGAAATCGAGAACCGACGAGACCAGCATGATCCCGTTCAGGTACACCCCGTACCGGTCCTCAAGGTGCCCCGAAAGCCCCGCTGCCCGGGTGGTGCCATAGCTTTCCCCGATGAGAAACTTGGGCGACGCCCATCGCTTGGCACGGGTGATGTAAAGGCGGATGAACTCCCCCACCGACCGGATGTCCTCGTCGACGCCGTGAAATCGCTTGGGATCCTCGCCGGGCACCGGACGGCTGTAGCCCGTGCTTACCGGGTCGATGAAGACGAGATCGGTCTCATCCAGCAGGGAGGCTTCGTTCTCGGTGGTCCGGAACGGGGGCGGGGGGAGGGTTCCATCCTCGTTCAGGACCACGCGACGCGGCCCCAGGAGGCCGAGGTGGAGCCAGACGGAGGAGGATCCGGGCCCCCCGTTGAACGAAAACGTGATCGGGCGTCCGGCGGGGTCGACCTTGTTCGTGCGGGTATAGGCGATGTAGAAGAAGGTGGCCCGCGGTTTGCCGTCCTCCTCCTTCATCACCAGGGTGCCAGCCGTGGCCGTGTACCCGACCTGCACTCCCTCCAGGGTGATGGAGTGTTGGGTCACCGAGGATTCGTCCTTGGGATCCTTGGGATCCTTCTTCTCCTCTTTCTTCTCGGGCTTGGCGGGGGTGGCTTCCTCGGCCCCGGCGCGGGTGGGGGCTCCACATGGGGTGAAGCCAAGGAGGGTCCAGGCAAGGAGGAGTGAGACCCCCGGGAACCGGGGCTTCGGGAAGGCGATCGATCGATCCGCGTGCATGGGCGATCCTACGCACGGCGGCCGCCGGGGCGCCACCCCGGATTCATCGGGCGTGGGGCCGCCCGGGGTCCAACCCGCTGCGGACAGCCATCATCTCCGGGCTGGCTTTGGGACCCATCGCACGGCTAGTATCCCGGATACCGTGCATCTCCTGCAGCGCATACGAACCTGTCTCTGTCTCGGCTGGCTTGGGTCGGCCCTCCTCGGCCTGGGGGGAGGCTCCTCCTCCGCCACGGCGGCGGCCCGATTTGAGGGGGATTACCTGATCGACGTCTGGCAGACCGACCAGGGACTCCCCCAGGGGACGGTCACCTCCATGGTTCAATCCCCCGAGGGGTACCTCTGGCTCGGTACCTTCAACGGGTTGGTTCGGTTTGACGGCGTCCAGTTCCGGGTCCTGAACCCGGCGAACACCCCGGGGTTGGAGAGTGCCCGGATTGTGCAGCTCCTCCTGGACAAGGCCGGGGCGCTCTGGGTGGGAACCGAGGAGGGACAGCTTTACCGGTATCTCCGGGGAGAGTTCACGGAGTTCTTTCCACCCAGCCTCGGAAGCACCGCCCGCCTGGCCCGCCAGCTGGCTCAGGACTCGGCCGCCGGTATTTGGGTGCTCAACTACGAGTCGAGCATCGCCCGCCTGAATGGTGAAAAGTTCGCCTCCGCTCCCCACCGGGATCCATTGAGCGAGGTGGAGGATGGATTTGAGTCGCTGGCGGCGGATGCCGCGGGAGAGGTGTGGGCCGCGACCCGTCAGCGGGTCTGCCGATGGCGCAAGGATGCATTCGAGACCGTGTGGCCCGCGAGCCGCGGGCCGGAGATACGGGCCCTGGCGGCGGCGCGCGCCGGGGGGATCTGGGCGGCCTGCGGCCAGTCCAACCAGCTCGTCCTTCGCCGGATCACCGACTCGGGGTCGGTCGCAGCCGAGTGGGGACCGTTCCCCTGGGGGGGACGCCCGGTTTACAGCCTGCTTGAGGACCGTGCCGGGCGGGTCTGGGCGGGAATGCTCGGCGGGGGGATCTATCGCTGCGACCCGGAGGGGGGCCGGCTCGAGATCACCGAGCAGCAGGGACTCCCCAACAACTTCGTCCGCTCGTTGATGGAAGACCGGGAGGGGAACATCTGGGTCGGGCTCCAGGGGGGCGGGCTGGCGCGGCTCAAGCCGGCTTTGTTCCGTCGGCTCACGCGACAAGAGGGGCTTTCCGCCGACCAGGTGCTCTCGGTCACGGAGGGGGAACCGGGTGAGCTCTGGGTCGCCACCAACGGGGAGTGGCTGAACCGGGTGCGCAACGGGCAGGTGGAGGTGTACGACGAGTCGCGTGGGCTGGACAACTCAAGCGTCTGGTCGGTGTTTCGGGACCGGGAGCAGAACATCTGGGCCGGCACCTGGGGGGGAGGCCTCTACCGGCTCGAGGGCCAGCGGTTTGAGCGGTTTTCCGTCCCGGGTTTTCCGGCTGTCCTGGCCCGCGGCGCGCCGCTTGGGCCGATCGTCCTGGGCCTGTTTCAGGATTCGGAAGGGGCCCTCTGGCTCGGGCAGCACTCGTACGGAACCGTGACCCGGCTGCTGGAAGGGGTGCCGATCATGCTCAACGTGAGCGATGCCCCCTCCAACTTCGACATCCGGGTGATCGCCGAGGATGCCGCCGGGGCGGTCTGGCTCGGGACCCACGGGTCCGGGCTTTTCCGGTACCAGGCCGGCACGTTCACGCACTTTGGGAGGAAGGAGGGTCTGGGGAGCGAGTTTGTCTGGGCGCTCCGGCCCGACGCCGACGGCACCCTCTGGATCGGGACCTACCTCGGTGGACTCGGCTGCTGGCGGGGAGGGCGGATTCAGACCCTCACGATGGAGCAGGGGCTGCCCAGCGACGTGGTGGGCCAACTCCTGGACGATGAGGCGGGAAACCTCTGGTGCGGGTCCTACGGGGGCGTGTTCAAGGTTCCCAAGAAGGAGCTGATCGCCGCGACCGAGGGGCGCATCGGACGGATCCGCCCCCATCTGTACACCAAGTCGGATGGGCTCCCGAGCATCGAATGCACGGGCGGGTTCCAGCCCTCGGCCTGCAAGACCCGTGAAGGATTGCTCTGCTTTCCAACCATGAAGGGGCTCGCAATCCTCGACCCGCGCCAGGGGGTGTCCAACGCCATCCCCCCCCAGGTCCTCGTGGAGTCGGTGATCGTGGACGGCAGGGTGGTTTGGGATTCCCTGGGAGCCGATCCTGGCAACGCCCCTCCCGTGGTGGAGATCCAGCCAGGGCCCGGGCGGATCGAGATCCGCTACACCGGACTCAGCCTCGCCGCCCCCCTCCAGCTCGGCTTTCGACGGCAGCTCCAGGGATGGGACCCCGACTGGGTGGAGGCAGGGGGGCAGCGGAGTGTCGACTACAGTCACCTGCCGCCTGGGACCTACCGGCTGATGGTGTCGGCCCGGACGGGGGACAATGTCTGGAGCGAGCGCCACGGAACCGTTTCCCTCAAGGTGCTCCCCTTCTATTGGCAGACGCGCTGGTTCAAGGCGTCGGCCGTCGCCGCCTCCATCCTTGCCGTGGCGCTGGTGGCGGGGCTGATCGTGGGCCGCCGGGATGCCCGCCGGATGGCGGTCGTGGAGCAGCAGCGGGCCATCCAGGGGGAGCGGCTCCGCATCGCCCAGGACATCCATGACGACCTCGGCGCCCGCCTGACGGAGATCACCCTCCTGAGCGAGCTGGCCAGCGGGGAGACCCCGGAGAACCTTCCCGTGCAATCGGACATGCGGCAGATCGCAACGAAGGCACGCGACCTGACGCGGTCGGTGGACGAGATCGTCTGGGCAGTCGACCCGAGCAACGACAATCTTGAGAGCCTGGCGACCTACGCCTGTGGGTACGCGGAGGATTACCTCCGCCCGGCGCAGATCCGGTGCCTCTTCACACTGCCGCCCCAGATCCCGAAGCTCCCGATTTCAGCGGAGCGTCGTCACGAACTGTTCATGGCGTTCAAGGAATCGCTTACGAACATCGTCCGTCACTCCGGGGCGCGGGAGGTCAACGTCCGCATGTCCCAGGAGGGAACCCGTGTGATCTGGAGCGTCGCGGACGACGGCCGGGGGTGGCCCGAATCGGGCACGGGGGCCCGGAACCGCAACGGCCTCGAGAACATGTCGCGCCGGCTGCGACGGATCGGCGGGACCTGCCGGATTCAGAACTCGCCCGGGTGCGGAGTCACCGTGGAGTTTCAGTTCGACCTCCAGGGGCCGATCCTAGGGAAAGGCGCCTGAACCATGAGAGACGACCGATCCAGACCCCCGATTCGAGCTGGCGTTGCGCCGCTTTGGAAACCAGCATGCCCTCGTTGTCAGCGTCCATGAAACCGTCCGTCACCGAATCGCCTCCGGCGCGGGTCATCACCGTCGCCATCGTGGAGGATGACTCCAACGTGCGGGAGAGCTTCTCGCGCCTCCTGCAGCGGAACGCCGACTTTACCTGTGTGGCCACCTTCCCGAGCGCCGAGGCGGCCATCGAGGGGCTTCCGGCCGCCCGCCCGGCCGTGGCCCTCGTGGACATCAACCTGCCGGGGTTGAGCGGTGTCGACTGCGTCCGGCAGCTGAAGCCGCTCCATCCCGAGATCCAGTTCGTCATGCTGACGGTGTATGAGAACCATGACCATGTGTTCAGCGCGCTTGTGGCCGGGGCCACGGGCTATCTCCTGAAGCGGACCCCGCCTGGGGAGCTTCTCGACGCGCTGAGGGATGTCTGCCGCGGCGGGGCACCGATGAGCAGCCAGATCGCCCGGAAGGTGGTGGAATCGTTCACGGCACGTCACGCCGCCCCGGCCGCCACCAGCCCGACACCGGCGGCGGAGGACAAGGAACTCAGCCAGCTTTCCGGGCGGGAGCGGGAGATCCTCGAACAGCTCGCCAAGGGATACCTGGCCAAGGAGATTGCCGAGCGCCTGGGAATCAGCTTCGATACCGTCCGCACCTACTCCCGGCGGATCTACGAGAAGCTCCACGTCCACTCCAGGGCCCAAGCGGTGGCGAAGCTGCTCAGGCCCCAGTCGTGATCCCCGGAGAGCTCCCCCCCGCCCCACGGTCCCTGCCCTGCCCTTGAACCTCACCCCGATTCCACCTCAAGCCCGCAAGCATCATGAAACCGTTTGACTTCAACCCCAACACAACCCGCTGGGAGGCGAAGAACGCCGTCGCCCTGGCGCTCGCCTCTAAGCTCGCGTATCGCGGCCCCGCGGCCGTGGACTCCATGGTCAGGCAGTGGGGGTTTGAACGATCCACCTTCCTGGCCTCCCCCAAGGGGGCGCGCTGGGACACCCAGGCGTTTGTCGCGAGCCGGGCCGACATGGTGTTGGTGGCGTTCCGTGGGACCGAGCCGGATGACCTCAAGGACTGGATCACGGACGCCGACTGCGTTCAGGCGACCACCGAGGTGGGCGGGGTCCATTACGGGTTTTGGTCGGCCTTGGAATCGATCTGGGAGCCGCTCCTGGCGGCGATCGAATCCCACCAGGACCGGGCGCAGTCGCTCTGGTTCACCGGCCACAGCCTCGGCGCCGCGCTCGCCACCCTCGCGGTGGCCCGGCTTCGGCGAAAACTGAAGCCGGTGCATTCGCTCTACACCTACGGCTCACCGAGGGTTGGAACCGCCGAATTCTCGGACCGGTTTGACCGGGATTTTTCAGACTACACGTTCCGCTATGTGAACAACGCGGACGTGGTCACCCGTGTCCCCACTCGCGAAATGGGGTACAGCCACGTCGGCCAGACCCTCTACTTCGATGCCGAGGGGGAGGTGCACGCCGACATGCACTTCTGGAACCGCTTCCTGGAGGTGATCAAGGGGGACCTCGAGGAGCTGCTCCAGGGAAAGCTCGCCCTCTTCAGCGACCACGCGGTCGACAACTACATCGACCGGGCCCTCAAGAACCTTTCGCGGGACCCGTTCTGAAACGCGGCAGGACCGCTCACTTGGGCTTTGCAGGCTGGGGGGCAGCCGGGGCGGCTGGAGCCGCCGGGGCTTCGGGTGTGGCCTGTTGGGAGAGGGTCGGTTTGGGGGCGAAGTTCACCTTGATGGCCACCACGCTCCCGTCCTCCTGACGCTCACAGTTGCCGCCCGCCAGGTTTCCCACGGCGAGCTCGGCCAGCGTCGACGGCTTGCCGGCACGGGTCAGCACGGTCTGGGCAGTGACCTTGAACACGCGGGGAGTGCGATCCCCCCCCCGAAGCGAGAACGTGCCCGCTCCCGGGTCGACTGCGATGACGGTGCCCTGAAATGGATAGCGGATGACCTTCCGCGGCCCCGTCGCGGGAGGCGGGGTGCGAAGCGCGCCGGCCGGGGCCGGCTGCGCCTTCCTGCCCTGGGGAGCAGGGGGAGCCTCGGGCGCGGCGTCGGCGGCGCTGAGACGGAGATCCTGACCTGCGAACAGCGTGACTGCTGCAGCCATCGTGAACCAGAACGCGGTTTTCATCGTAATTCCTTCAGTAAATTCCATCAGTCTCTTCACCTGATCCTGATCGTCATGTCTGGGCACCCCTGAAGCAAGCGATTGCTCGCTCACCGTGGCGGTCCGCAAGAGGCGACCCGTCGGGGCCCGCACCAATGGATACACATCGGCTCACTTCTTGTTTTGAACTCCCCCGGCAGACCGGGCTAGCCTCCGCGCATGAACACCATTTCCGCAGTCATGGGCGCCTTCCTCTGCGTCACCGCTTTGACCACCGCCTCCCTCCCGGCGCATGCCGGCGTCGGGGTCGGTGCCCGGCCGATCCGGGGAGCGGAGGTCTATTTCGACGGATCCCGGAAAATGCTCGATTCGAAATGGACCTACTGGCAGGGCCCGGGCTTCAAGTCCTCGCTCCCGATCAAATGGAAGATTGTCGAGGATCCCGTCGACAAGGGAACCGTCCTCATGACGGATGATCCGGTCGCGGCCGGGGGCAAGTACGGCACCGCGGATGTCGTCACCCAGAAGGAGTTCCGGGATTTTCGCCTTCACATTGAATTCCTGGTCTCCAAGCCGGGCGGCAACAGCGGGGTCTATCTCCAGAACCGTTTCGAGATCCAGGTGCTCGACGGCGACAAAACCCCGCACGGCATGGGGGCGGTGATCAACGAAACGCCCTCCCCGTATCACGCCTACAATGGGGTCGGCAAATGGAACGCCTACGACATCCAGTTCCGGGCAGCCCGGTTCCAAGGGGGGAAACTGACCGAGCAACCTCTCGTCAGCATGTATTTCAACGGAGTGAAGGTGCATTCGAACGTGACCATCCACCAGGTCTGGGGTGGCCCGAACAGCGGAATCGACGGCGGCAACGATGGAGGCAAAGGAATCACGGATGTTCCCGGAGGCCTGAAGCTCCAGTGCGAAGGTCACGATGTCCGTTACCGGAACATCTGGATCAAGGAGCTCCGCCTGAAGAAGGCCGACACCTCGTTCAAGGATTGAACCGGGGGCGGAGCTCCCTCATCGCCTCCGCCACCGTCGGGGCTCGGCCGCTGAAGGCCATCGCAAGGCAGAGCAACCCGGCCAGCGTATCCTCCTCGCACGGGGCGATGCGGTGGGCTGCCCCGAGCCTCCGGAGGATCAGCTCCCGCAGAAGCCGTGTCTTCAGAGCCACGCCTCCCGAGAACACCACCCGCCTCCAGTCCCGGGCCGGGTTGATCCGGGTGGCGCACCGGTCATAATTCTCGGCCATCCCCTCGAATGCCGCCCGAAACAGGTGGCCCACGGTGAGGTTCTCCTCCCGCATGTTGCGGAGCGATCCCCGGTCGCCGGTGGCACTGAAGTAAAAGGCCGGGTCGAGCCGGAGGTCGGAGGGGCCCGAGGCCTCGGCGCGTGCCAGGATTTGGGGCCAGGGATCGGCGATGTCCCCACCCTCCCGGGGAACGAGCTCGGTGCACAGCTGGACCAGGGCGTTCAAGGCCCGTCCTCCCGGGATGTGCGTCACGGTTTTGAGAAAGCGCCCGTCGAACCAGGGCCGGGTCTGGAAGTCCCCCTGCTCCGGCCCGTTGGCCACCTGGATCACCGCCGACCCGGTCGAGATGTTGACCGAGAGTTCCCCCTCCTCAAGGAACGCCCCGACCTGCGAGCAGTGGTAGTCCCCGACCGGGGCGTGGATCGGGAGCCGGCGCCCCGCAGCGGTCCGGTACTCGGCGATCACACTCCCTTGGGCAACAATCCGCGGCCACTCCAGCTCCCCGAGCCGCAGGGACTCCAGCGCACCCCGGTGCCAATCCCCGGATCGGATGTCCAGGGCGCCATGGGCGAAGGCGTTGGTAAGATCGGAAACGGGTGCGGTGCGGCCGAGCGACGCCACCACGTGATTGGCGAGCGATGCGGGAATTGCACCCCGCGACGGCATCCCTCCGGTCTCCCGAAGCCAGAAGAGGAAACAGAGCGGCACCCCGGGACGCGGCTCGTTCCCGAGTTCCCGCCGCACCGCGGGGCCAAGGCGCCGGTTAAGCTCGTCGAAATAGCTGCCACCCCCACCGGGCAACGGAAGCAACCCTCTCTGATCCTGCCACGTGATGGCGGGCGAGAGCGCCTCGCCCTCGCGGCTCGTGAACACCATGCCGTGAAGCTGGCTGCAGAGCACCACGCCGCACGCCTCCGGAGCCCGTGCCGCCAGCAGGTCGAGAACCCCGCGGGTTGCCTCGACGATCGCCGCCGGGTCGAACTCCCGGCGCCAACCCTCACCGCCGGACTGGGGATCAGGGAACCGGACCCGGCCCACGGGCTCAAGCGACCCGGCCTCAAGGTCGAGCACAGCCCCCTTGATGAACGTCGAACCGAGGTCGATGGCCAGGTATCTCATGCCGGGTCGGCTAGGTGGCGGAGGCCCCCCCCGCCGGACAGGGGAATTGAACCCCTGACAGGGAGGCCGCCTTCTCCAGATTGGCGACGACGTCCGGAGGAAGCTCGATCCCCTGCACCATGGCGCGGTCGAAGTGCTCCCACTCCATCTCCCCGGGAACCAGGAGTCGATCCACCCCGTCGGCGCGGGGAGATGCGTGAAGCTCGTCGATGAGGGCTTCGACCTTCCGTTCAAAGTCGCCCGAGGGCGCGATCACCCGGGGGTCTATCGCCAGGAAGGCCGCCCCATGGCCCGTGGGGGAGCGACCATCGTCCCACATCCAGCTCCCCACCCTCCAGGTGGTCGAGGCTCCGGTGAGGACGCCGGAGAGGGTCTCGATCAGCAGCGAGATTCCATACCCCTTGTGCCCCGCGGCAGGCATCAAGGCTCCCGTTTCAGGGTAGCCGCTGGGGTCGGTCGTGGGCCGGCCATCCCCCCCGATCAGCCAGTTCCCCGGAATGCGCTCGCCGCGGGTCCGCGCGGCATAAACCTTGCCGCCGGCCACGGTGGCCGTCGACATGTCGAGAAGCATCGGGCGGTGGCGCCCCGCGGGGATGGCGTACGACAACGGGTTGCTCCCCAACACCGCCCCCCGGCTGCCGGGGGCCGCCACGGAAGGGATGTCGTTGGCCATGGAGATCCCAATCAGCCCCTCGCGGGCCGCAAGCCAGGTGTAGTAGCCAGCCGCCCCAAAGTGGCAGCTGTTTCGGACCCCGACATAGGCAATCCCCTGCTGCCGGGCCTTGGCCATCGCCAGCCTCATGGCGAAGGCGGAGGCGACCATCCCCAGGGAGGAATCCCCGTCGACAATCCCCCAGGCCCCTCCCTCGGCCACCACGGTCGGCCGGCCCTTGGGACGCATCCCCCCGATTCGCAACCGACGCAGGTACCCAGCCAGCGACTTGGTCCCGTGGGTAAACACCCCCCACGCGTCGGTGGTGGCGAGGACGTCGGCCCCCAGGACCGCGTCCTCCTCCTCCATGCCAGTCCGGCGAAGTGAATCGGCAGCAAAGGCATGCAAGCGCTGGAAGGACACGGGAGTCATACCCACTGGCTAGCATCCGGAGCCAGGACATCAAGCACGTTTTCGCCAGGGGCCCTCGTCTGGAGGGGGTTTTTGTAACGCCCTTGTTACCATTTTTCGCGCCGGGCCGGCTCCCTCCGGAACATGGAGAGTTTGACTCGATCCGGGGTCTTGGCACTATGCGATACCGTGATGATTCGTCTTCGGCGCTGTCTGCAGTCTGATCGCACGCAGCCTCAGTGAACCGGCTGGTGCGTCGTGAGTTCTGTCAACAATGGAATGGTCCTGTATGAAGTATCTGGTTAGGTCCCTGTCGATCGCCCTCGCAGCCGGGCTGCAACTCCTGCCGCTGTGTCGCGTGGCGGCCTCCACCTCGGCGCTTTCCTCGGGTGCCTTGGCGGCGATCTTCCGGTGGGTGGCCGGGGCGGGAATGGCGCTCGGTGCGACTCACGCCGTCTCCGGCGCGTCGACGACGATCAACAGCCCGACCACCGCCAAGGGGACGAACGGCATTCCGTTCCTCTACCGGATCACGACCGCGCCCGACGCTGCGAACCAGTTCCAGGCCAGCCCGCTTCCGTCGGGGCTGGTGGTCGGGGCAACGACCGGGCGAATTTCAGGGGTTCCGTTGGAAACCGGCACTTGGAGCGTGTTGTTGTGGGCCTCGGACAACTTCAACCCAAGCCGGACCGTGACGCAGATCATGACGCTCAACATCGTCCCGGGGGGACCAACCGCCCCGATCATCGTCACCCAGCCGAAGAGCCTCTCTGTAAACCAGGGGACGACCGCCTCCCTGAGCGTGGAGGCTGTGGGGACCGCCCCGATCAACTACCAGTGGCAGCGGTCGAGCACAAATCTGCCCGGTGCAACAGCCACCAACCTGGTATTCCCCTCCATCTCCCCGCTGGACGCCGGAAACTACCGGGTGATCCTTTCCAACAGCATCGGGTCTGTGACCAGCAGCGTGGTAAGCGTGGCCGTCAAAGTCCCCCCCACCATCACCGTCGCCCCGGTGCCGCAGTTGGTCCCGGCCGGCAAGAGCGCCAGCTTTTCGGTGCAGGCCACCGGCACCTCGTTTCTCTCCTACACCTGGTTCCACGATGGACAGACCGTAGTCGGGGGGACCCTCTCCACCCTCACCATTCCCTCGGTCAGCGCCGCCACCGCCGGCCAGTACACGGTTCGTGTGCTGAACTCCGTGGGCTCGGTCACCAGTGCCCCGGTCGCCCTCACCCTCCTGCTGCCGCCGGTCATCACGGCCAATCCCGCCCCCCTTTCCGTGCTGGTGGGCGATACCGCGGTGTTCTCCGTCGCGGCCACCAGCCAGGTGGCGCCCGGCTATCAATGGTATTTCAGCGGAGCCCCGATTCAGGACGCCACCAACTCGACGCTCACCCTGCCCGGGGTGACGACGGCCAATGCCGGGGACTACCATGCAGTGGTCTCCAACGACGCGGGGACCGTGACCTCGACCGATGCGCGACTGACGGTTCAGGAGGTGATCAACACCCCCCTGGTGCTCACGGCCCCCGCGGTCGACGCAACGGGACTCTCCTTGAAGGCGACCGGACCGGTGAACAGTGACTTTGTCCTCTGGACCTCCGCCGACCTTCTGAGCTGGGAGCCGATCCAGACCAATCGCGTGATCGACGGGGTGTTCCAGTTCACCGGTCTTGCCCTCCCCGAGGGGATCCGTTTCTATAGAGCTACGGCTTCCCGCTGAGGCCGGTCGCACATGAGATTTGGCTCCCGCATCCTTTCGCTGGCCCTGGCCGCCGCGTTGGAACTGGCTCCCGGTCTCCGGCTCGCTTCCACGCTGGCGAGGAGCCCCGTTCGGGGGGGTGGGACGGCGGCGACCCTCGCTGGTTGGGTCGCTTTGGCAGCCGGATCCCTTGCCTCCCTGTACAACGGGATTGCGGATGGGATTGGGGGTGCCTCCACCTATATCAACAGTCCGGTCACCGCCACCGGCACCAACGGGGCCCCCTTCCTCTACCGGATCACGACCGCGCCCGACGCTGCCACTCACTTCGAGGCGGCGCCGCTCCCGACCGGCCTCTCCGTGAACGCGGCGACCGGGCGCATCACCGGAACCCCGACCGAGATCGGAACGTTCCTCATCCATCTGGTGGCCTCCGCCCCCCCATGGCCCGAAAGGATCACCTCGACCAACCTCGTGTTGACCCTCGTTGCCCCATCGGAGGCGGGGGCCGTGTTCGTTCTGCAGCCGGTCTCCCGCCGAACCTTCATCGGATCGCCGGCCACGTTCGCGGCGAAAGCCGATGGCCTTCCCCCGCTTCATTACCAATGGCTCCACGATGGAGCACCGATCCCCGGGGCAACTCAGCCGAGCTTCGAAATTACCGCAACGACCCCGTTCGACCGCGGCCGTTACACCGTGGTGGTCTCTGCCCCCTGGGGGACTCTTGCCTCCAACGACGCCTGGCTCACGGTGGAAGAACCTGCCCGCCTCCAGCCCTCGGGGTTCCAGGCAGGGCTGTTTCGAATGGTTGCCAGCGGGCCTACGAATGCCGACTACACCCTGCTCGCCTCAACCGACATGGCCGCATGGCTTCCACTTCAGACCAACCGCGTGACGGAGGGATCCTGGGTGTTCCTCGCACCGCCGGGCCCCGGAAGCGCGCACCTCTTCCGGGTGGTGGTGTCGCTCCCTTAGCAGCGAGTCGCGGGACCGCCCGGCTCACGGCACGGCAGCGGGTTTGCTCCCGCCGGCCTTGAGATGGCGGGCGAAAAACTCAAGCATCCGCTTCTCCGCCAACTCGGCGTCCGCCCCCTTGAATCCATGCCCGGCCCCGTCGAGTGTCAGGAGCTCGGCTTCCACGGATGCGGCCTTGAGGCGGTCGACCATCCAGACCGCCTGCTCGTGGGCGACGTAGTTGTCCTGGGTGCCGTGGATGCAAAGGGTCGGCGAGGCATGCGGGGTAACCCAGTTGAGCGGGCTGCCGAGAATGTGGTCCCGTCGTTTTTGGACCAGGTCACCGCCAAAAAAGAGCGGCAACACCTCATGCGCGTCGACACTCTTACCATAGGATTGAGTGAAGTCGCTCGGGCCGTAGTAGCTGACGACACACTGCACCTTGCTCGACTGGGCGGAGTCCCCCTCCCCTTCGAATTCCCGAACCCCGGAGGTGACCCCGAGGAACAGGGCGAGGTGCCCTCCTGCGGAAGATCCCATGGCGCCGATCCGTGCAGGGTCGATCTTCTGCTCCCCGGCGTGAGCCCGCATCCAGCGAACCGCGGCTTTGCAGTCCTGGACGGCGGCCGGGAAACGGTAGGCCGGCGAAAGCCGGTAAGTAACGGTCGCGGCCACGTACCCCTCCTGGGCGAGCTTCAGGCAGAGGGTGTCATACCCTTCGCGGGTGCCGGCTCGAAACCCTCCCCCATGAATGCAGAGCACCGCGGTTCGCTGGATGCGGGCT